>NZ_PXNU01000120.1:0-2404 GCF_041300735.1 Phaeobacter sp. SYSU ZJ3003
AAGCCGCATAACCATGAAATCCGCAGCGTCGCCCGAAACGCTTTTCAACATCGTTCGGGACATTCCCCGAGAGTTTCCCGACCAGAGAGACAAAGTGACGACCGTCCTCCCGGGTGAGGGTCCCGATCTGCCGCTTTCCGTGCAGGGAAACCAGCAGGCCAATGGAAAACCGGACCGACTTGAAACCCCCGTGCCGCAGCTCGTTGGATCGATGGTTCAGATACTGTTGTGCAAGGGCAGCCACGGTGTCTCTGCCGATGATCGGGTTGCTTGCCCGGAACACCGGGGCCGCCACACGCACCGGTTCAGCTCGTTCAAGAACGATCCCTTCCCTTGCCTTGGCAACGATCTCTTCGAACTTGGCGTTGACCTCCGCCGCTCTGACCTTTGCTTCCTTGGCGTCGCCTGTCTTGAGGGACTGTTTTAGCGCCTGCCCAAGGACGGGCTGCAGCGCCTTGGGGTAGTTGCGGCGGTATAGCCACGTTTGTTGCTTGAGATACGCGTAGGGTATCCGCATGGTTCCTCCTTGGGGCAGTCGCCCCAGTTGAGTGTTGCTTTGAGATTTGTTGTTTGATTACAATGCCTAGCAGGGATTGGGGTGTTCCCTGCTGACCACCTTGATGATCAGATCGTAGTCAGGTTCGCCGTAGACATCCTTCAGCGGACCGGTAAGGCTATAACCACCCACGCAGTCATCAAAGACGTAGTCGACCCGGAAGAGATGCTCTGGCCAGTCCTCGTCTGCGCAGATGACCACGATGTCGCCCGGGGCAATCATGGCAGCACCATGGCGATGAACAGGACCAAAACGCAGAACGGCCAGTCGATCACGAAGAGTACGAGCAGGAAGATCAACTCAGTCATGGTCAGCCCTCCAGGCCATGACGACGGCCAGTATGACCACGAACGTCAGGACGGGGTGGGACCGAGCCGCTAGCCAGACCAGTGCGGTCAGCACGGACTTCGGGGGCGGGCACAAAAGAAAACCCCCGGCGAGAACGCCGAGGGTCGATAGGATACGCATTGGAAGCCTCCTGTGGTTGGTATCATTTTAGATACGCAGGAGGGCTCAGTTTTTGTGGGTGGGGCGAACTGGAAAAGCTCCCTGCAGCGCTATCTTTAGGGATGGTTGCAGCTGCAGAGAGATACTCGTAATGAAAAGAGCTCCACTCACGGAACAACTGAGTTGTATCATTGTGGAACCGTGCTCTCCAAGCGTGGTTTTCCATACCTTTCAACGGTCACGATAAGCTGTACAAACTAGAGTCAGAGAATTGTCATGCTACGAAACAAACTAGCCGCACTTCGTCATCTGCTTCACGAAATGGAACAGGAACTGGGACTTGATAATCTAAGCCCAGTTCAGCGTGACGTTCTCTATGCCGCACACTTGCTCTCGGAGGGTGCTGAAACCTTCACGACAGCCCAGCTCCGCAGGCACGAGATGGTGCAGGATATCTCCAAGCCAACGTTTTTCAGAGTTCTGAAAGCTCTTCAGGAGGACGGGTACATTGTCCAGGGTCCCGAAGCCGTTCAAGGCACCTATCGGTTGGCTCAAAGTGCAGCCGAGCAAGCTTGACTTTGCTCAGGCGCGCATGATCTTTCGATACCTCGACAGGTCACAAGAAAATTCGCCTATGATTTCTTCTTATGGCAGAGTTGTTCCAGTGTGAAACTGTGTGCCCTTGGGGGTCGTAATAAGTCAGGATGAAATGCAACACATTTCAGCAGCAGCCCAAAAGTTCTTTACGCACCCCGCAGTCATAGTTTCATCCGCGTACGCCATTGCCTATCTGATAACAGTCATGTTCTTGTCCGGCGCCGTCGTCGGTGGCTCTGGACCCACGGCCAGTGCAAGCCTGATCTTTCTCCCCCACGGCGTTCGGATCATCGCAGCCTGGCTGTATGGCTGGCGTGCAGTGTTCTATATACTCCCGGGTGCATACATTACCCATCTGGCGCGCTTACAGGAGGCAAGCAGCGTTAGTCTGAGTGATTTCTTGGGGCCTGCCTTCGGCGTCCTGTGCGCATCTTTTTGTTTCTCTGTTATCGCTCGTATGGGGCACGACCTTCGCTTTGGATCCGGAAACCGTATCAACTGGCGAGACATCATCCTCGTGGGGGCTCTGGCCTCGGTTATCAATTCAGCCGGAACAAACCTTGTCTACGGGAATAGCCTGCACATTACCGCAGGATACTTCGTGGGAGACATTCTTGGGATGATCACAGTGATGTTCATCCTGATGCTCAGCTTCAGACTCCACAGAAAATATTCATGAGTAGCTGAGCCGCGCGAACCAAAATCAAACGATAGAGAATGAAGAATGACGACTTGTTCTGAATCGCTCCGGTTTCATCGGAGACCTATAGCTTCATTTCACGCGACCATATCGAGCACGTCGCG
>NZ_PXNU01000121.1:0-2304 GCF_041300735.1 Phaeobacter sp. SYSU ZJ3003
TGTGAGTGCTGGACGTAATCTCCCCAAAACGGCTGGATGAAAATTCCCCAGTTTAGTGCGGATGCCGATGATCAGGGGGCATGCCCCCTGATCATCGGTCACGCATAGTTCCCCTGTAGAGGCCAGTGGAAAGGCTTGCAGGTGGTGAGATTGAGGGAGATCGTGATGATCTTGGAATTAAAGCGGCAGGGCCTTGGCGTCAGCGCAATCGCGCGGCAGACCGGGCTCGACCGCAAGACGGTAAGGAAATATCTGGAGCGGGGCCTTGAGGCTCCGGTTTATGGGCCAAGGGAGCCGAGCAACCGGCTGGCAGATCGGTTTCAATCCTATCTGATTGATCGGCTTGAAGCGTTCCCTGGTCTTTCAGCGCGCAGGTTGCATCGCGAGATCAAGGCGATGGGGTATGAAGGGGCCTATTCCACGCTGACGGAATATCTCCGCCTGATCCGGCCCGCAGTGCCGCGGCAGTTCGAACGCCGCTTCGAGACGGCTGCGGGCCAGCAGGCCCAGGTGGATTTTGCCGAGTTCCAGGTGGAGTTCATCTGCGAGCCCGGCGTCATGCGAAAGGTGTGGCTGTTCAGCATGGTGCTTGGGTACAGCCGCTGGCTCTGGGGGCGGTTTTGCCCGAACCAGACTCTGGAAACAGTGATGCGCTGTCATATCGCCGCGTTCGACGCGATGGGCGGGGCCTGCACCGAGATCCTCTACGACCGGATGAAGACCGCTGTCATTGGTGAGGACGCTTCTGGGGTCGTGACCTACAATGCATCTCTGGTGGCATTGCTGGCCCACTATAGGTCGGCGCCGCGAGCCTGCCAGCCATATCGGGCTAAAACAAAAGGAAAGGTCGAGCGGCCGTTCCGCTATGTGCGGCAGGACTTCTTCCTTGGGCGCAGCTTCCGAGATCTGGACGATCTGAACGCGCAGTTCGAGGACTGGCGCACAACAATCGCCAATCCTCGTGTGCATGCCACGACACAGCGGATTGTCGATGAACATTTTGCCGAGGAAAGACCGCAGCTACTGGCTTTGCCAGCGCGCCCATACGAAGCGGTTCTGACCGTCGAACGGCGGATCAGCCAGGAGGGGATGGTCGCCGTGGGTGGCAATCAATACAGCGTGCCCGACACCACACGGCGCCGGATCGTCGAAGTTCAGAACCATCCGGCAGAGGTCCGGATCTTTGAGGATGGCCAGTTGATTGCCAGCCACCCGGTGCTGGAGGGCAAGAACCAGCGCCGGGTCGATCCCAGTCATCGAAAGCCCATTCCAGCCGCACAGCTGGCCGTCCAACTCCCGTCGCCCCCGGCCGATGGCCCGGTCGCACAGCGCCCTTTGGCCTTTTATGAAGCCGTGGGCCGCCGGCTGGCCAATACACCGGAGGGCCGCCCATGACCCCGGTGACCGAACGGATCCGCCAGAGCCTTGTCAGTCTGCACATGGCCCGGGCCCTGGAGACGCTGGACCAGACCCTCAGCCGCCTCGAGAAGGGCGAGATCAGCGCCATCGAGGCGATCGACGAGTTATTGACCGAAGAACTGAATCTGCGGGAAGGCCGCCGGATCGGTGTTGGACTACGCACAGCGCGCCTCACCCCAGTAAAGACGCTGGAAAGCTTCGACTTCTCGTTCCAGCCGTCACTGGACCGGCACCGGATCATGGCGCTGGCCCAACTGGAGTTCATCCAGAGAGCAGAAGTACTGCACTTCCTTGGCCCGCCCGGAACAGGTAAAAGCCACCTTGCCACGGCCATCGGTGTTGCAGCTGTAAAGGCGGGACGCAGTGTTTATCGCTGCACCTTAGCCGAGCTGATTGAGGCGCTGTCCAAGGCGGAGCGAGAGGGCCGCCTGGTTGAGAAGCTGCGGTTTTACGCCCGTGCGTCTCTGCTGATTGTCGATGAAATCGGTTACCTGCCCATCACCAGCGGCGGCGCCAACCTGTTTTTCCAGCTGGTCAACGCGCGATATGAAAAAGGGGCGATGATCCTGACGTCAAACCGCGGCTTTGCCGAATGGGGTGAAGTCTTTGGCGACCCCGTGGTCGCAACCGCACTGCTGGACCGACTGTTGCATCATGCCGTTGTAGTCCAGATCGAGGGCGCCAGCTACCGGTTGCGCCAACATGCTGACCTGATCCCCGAGCACACCCGCGCCCATGCCAACATTGCACCACCGCTCCCGCCGAAACGGCGCGGCCGACCACCAAAAAACGGAGGTGCTGATCACCATCGCGGCTGATCGCCGAACCCGCGAGGTGGGGAAATTTGCGCCAGCACTTCCGGGGAAATTCAATCCAGCATTTACA
>NZ_PXNU01000122.1:0-2167 GCF_041300735.1 Phaeobacter sp. SYSU ZJ3003
ATGGCCGGGCCCGCCAAAAGCGCAGCGTGAAATCGAATGCAGGCGACAACTACCTTGACGAACACCGCACCCAACCAAACGGCATATCGTTGGCGATGCTCACGATGGCAGCCTGACCTTCGCCAACCCATTCATAGAACTGGGATTCCCCTCGCAGAGCTTCCTCAAGGGTAAATTCCATCCCCAAGCAGTTCTCAAACCGTTGGGCCGCACGTTTCAGCTCCCCGACCGTGGCAATATGCCGGAATCGAGCATCTACAAGGTAAGGGGCAGGACAACGAGCCTCAGCCTGCATACTATCCAGAATCTTCCGAGGTGATGTTCCACGTTCCAGCCTTTCCCCAACCTCACGCCACACCCCCGCATCAGGTTGGCCACCGTGCATCCAGCGAATGGCTTCTACAAACCGCCCTGTTCCAACATGCTCGCCGAAACGACTGGCAATCCCGATGGTTCGCAGTTCTGGTGGCAGATTCTTCAACACCCGATACAGCTCACAGATTGGAACCGGCGATGATGCGATTTCACGGATAGCACCAACGTTCTCAGCCAAGAACCCGTACCAGAACCAGTAGAATTCTGCTGGATGGCCAAGTTCATCACAGCGGCCAAGCAAGGTAAGGAATCCACTGGGACAGGAACCATAGGCATCAGCAATCAAGGACTTTGCAGAATCCGTGAGCAACCGTGCAAACCATTCATCCCCAACAGCGGGTTCATCAAGGCGACTACCGGCAGCCAGAACAGCATTCCACACCTGCCGCCGATGGGGTTCAGCAAGGATGTAGGCCACCGCACGTTCATCACGGACCACAGGTGCAATCCTTGGAAACAAGGGACCCGCAAGATAGCGGACAAGGGAATCGTGGTTCCCCGCTGAGCAAAGATCCACCAATGAACAAAAACTTGTATTACTTTTGCAAGACTTGTTGCCGCCCAAGATGCCCCCACGTGATTACATTGTGACAAGCACATAGCTGACGCCGTTGCAGCAATCCAGGACCATCCCGGACCGCAAACTCTCCTCGGACATAGCCCGCTAGAATATCCCTGAGAGCCGCTGTACCAGGCGTACATACCGGGATTGGCATTTTTGGCACCCTACCCACCCCAGAACCAAAAACTGCGATTTTTGAGCCAAAAACGACCATCTTGCCCCAGCAATGATAAATAGTTTTGCCGCACGAGATGGAGGGCAAGGCAATGACATTGTTACAACGAACGGCAAACACCCTGATAAAACACGGACTGTGCGACGGTTATCCGGATTTCAGCCAACGGTTCTGTAAGCGAACCCCAAACTTCTTCTACCGACAAAGGTTCTACGGGAGAGATTTTCCAACAGATGCTTTGCTGGAGTGCTTGTTCAAAATCCGAGAGGTGAATGCCAGCTACGACAGGTTCGCTACAATATTTGAAACTGAAATAAGCGAACTGGCAAAAATTGAAAAAGAATTATCTGAGGAGATAGTTAAAAGATTGAAATTATCAGATTGGCGGAGAGCGAAATACTTGGCCTCACTGTTGGAATTACCTTGACAATTCTTTTGAGATTTGAGATAATTCCCGCACTGATGCGAGAAAAAGATTACTAAAGCCTCCACGGTAACGCACCAGGTTCTGCCAAAGTAATCATTATTTTTTCTCAACCCTTACTTCGCGGTAAGGGTAAGTGTTAAACATGTGTATATGATAAACAACATCATACTCACAAGATGGCAACACAATACTCACATCAGTGAAACAACTTTAATCAACATAGTAGGGAAATAATCATGAGATTATCCAGAACTATACCAACAAAGAGAAACTACAATGAAAGCAAAGATACAGCAAATAAACACCAAAGATGAAACAGTAATACCTTTCACTCCTCAATGGGCATCAAGAAAAGCAGAGGCGAACCTATATATCGCATCAGCTGTTCAGCACATGAGAACAACTGAGAACATTGATGGCAGAACTTATTCTATAACTGCTCACACGGATGTAAGGCAAAGAGGGGCAAAAGATTACCTATCAAATAAATACATCTGCATATCTCTCTATAAAGCCATCTCATCGTTCATCGCATCCACCTATCAAGGCGAGAAAGCAGAGAGGGGATGTCCCTGTTGATGTTGAACTTTGCTTGAAGGGTGGCGTTGCTTTCCCTGAGCCGTAGGCT
>NZ_PXNU01000123.1:0-974 GCF_041300735.1 Phaeobacter sp. SYSU ZJ3003
CGGCTGCGATACGCTTGCCGCGGGCCGCATTGCGGCGCCCCACGATCTCGTCGATGAAGGCGCGGTAGCCATCGAGATCGCCGAAGTCGGCGCTGCCCCGCATCAGCAGCGCATCGCGGATCGCGCTCTTGAGATGGCCGTGGGCGCTTTCGATCGAGCCGTTCTCATGCGCCACCCCCTTGTTGTTCCGCGTCGGCGTCATCCGGTAATGGGCGCATAGGGCATCATAGCGCGTCGTGAGATCCGCCCGCGCGTCGGCGTCGAGGTTGCGGAAGGCTGCCGACAAACTGTCGCTGCGGTGAGACGCCGGTGCCCCGCCCACCGACCAGAGCGCATTCTGAAGCCCTTCGGCCAGGGCGACAAAACTCTCCCCGCCGAGGATGACATGGGCGTGCTCAAAGCCGGACCACGGCAAGCGGAAGTGATAGAGCAGATGCTCCAGCGGCTGGCCCGCGACCGTTACGGCCGCGGCCCCCAGGTCGGTGAAGTCCGACAAACCGAGCCGGCCCGGTTCGTGAACCTGCCGGAAGATGACCTCCTGTTCTTCGCCATGCACTGCCCGCCAGGCGCGGATCCGCCGCTCCAGTGTCCGGCGGATGCCCGGGGACAGTTCGGGGTGGCGGCGCAGCATCTCCTCAAAAATTGCGACCGGGCGAAGGCCTGGGGCCGATTGCAAAAGAGGGACAACTTCAGCGTCGAAAATGTGCTCAAGCGGGTCCGGGCGCCGCCGGCCCCGCGTCTGGGCCTTCTGCGACGGCAGCTTGGGATCCTTTGAAATGCGGTATCCGGTCGCCCGGCTCATCCCGGCCTTGGCCGCGGCGACTTCGATGGGGTGGTCTTGTCTCAGCTTCATGAAAAGTCTCGTCTGTTGATCGGTTACATGGCGCCCCGGCACAAAAGTGGTTCTCCATTCCTGAAAACCACCAGCGTAACGGGCCGGCCGCGATCACAGACCCCAAAAACGGGCGAAGCGG
>NZ_PXNU01000124.1:0-991 GCF_041300735.1 Phaeobacter sp. SYSU ZJ3003
ACGGGTCAAATGATCTCGTCACATGGTCAGGAGCCGCGCAATCCTTCGGGCAGGTGGCGACTTTCTTGTTTCGGACGGCACCGCTTGTTCGGCGCGGCGCTGGCGTGTCGACCACTCGCCGACGACCCGGAGACTGCCTTGAAATCCATCAGCCCGTAACCGGCGCCAGAGTTCTGCGCCATTACGGCATCCGCCGCTCCACTCCCGTTCCAGCCGAGGCAACCAAGCGGTCAAGCTGCTCTCGCGGATGCGGAAAACATCTTCTCGCTCACCCCGGATGATCTGGCGGACCAAGCCGCGGCTCAGCCCGGTCAGGCGCACGATCCGTTTGATGGGAACACCCTCGTCTGCCATTCGGCGCACCATGTGGTTGGTCTGCTGGCGCCTTTGAAAACCCTCGAATTGCAGCCTTTCCGCTGCCGTCAAAAGCCTCGGATCGAGGGTCTCTACCCCGATAGCCTTGCGAATGGCTGGCATGTTCCGCTGCACGGCGGCCAAGAAGGCAGCACTTGCATTCTCTAACAGATGCCAACGATCCGCGACTTGAACCGCGTCAGGCAGGGCACGTGCGGTGGCACCGCGGTAGCCACCATTGCGATCACGGGCAACAACCTCGATTCCGGGACGCGCACCGAACGCTTCCACTCGGACGATGTAGCATTGAGCGTGAGATAGATCAATTTCGCCGCCGCGTCGTCGCTTGGGAAATGGCCTCGGGTGCTGACGGCTCGGCGGATCTTCGAGTTCAGCGCCTCAATGGCGTTCGTGTTGTAGATCAGCCTGCGGACCTCAGGCGGGTAGTCGAGGAACGGGAGCACCTCGTTCCAAGCACGCCGCCAACTCGGTGCGATGGCCGGATATCGCTTGGCCAGATCGCTTTCCTCGAACTCAGCCAGAGCCAGTTCTGCAGCATCGGCATCCACGGCCGTGTAGATCGCCTTGAGGGCGGCCGCGACGGCTTTGCGGTCTTTGTAGCTGGCGAAGTTCATGG
>NZ_PXNU01000125.1:0-1742 GCF_041300735.1 Phaeobacter sp. SYSU ZJ3003
CCCCCTCAGTCAGGATAGTTGTCGCCTCTGTTTCAGTGATAAATTGAACCTGACGAGGCGGGCGGAGGAGAGGACGATCTATGGCATACTCGACGGAGCGGAAAGCATCCGTGGTCGCGAAGATGCTGCCACCCCATAACCAGTCGCTGAAGCGCTTGTCGGCCGAAGAGGGCATCTCGGTCGGGACGCTGTCGCGATGGCGGGCAGAAGCCCGCGCGCGCGGTCAGTTGCTTCCCGATGGGCAGTCAGGGCCCGAGGGCTGGACTTCCGAGGACAAGCTGGCCGTCGTAATCGAGACGGCGCCAATGAACGATGCTGAACTGTCCGAGTACTGCCGCCAGAGGGGCCTTTATCCGGAGCAGGTTCGGGTGTGGCGGGAGGCCTGTGGGCGGGCGAATGACTGGGACCGCGCAGCGTCGCGGCAGATCGCGCAGGAGACCAAAGAGGACAGGAAGCGCATCCGTGAACTGGAGCGGGAGCTGATGCGCAAGGAGAAGGCGCTAGCCGAGGCGGCCGCGCTGCTCGTGCTGCAAAAAAAGGCCGAAGCGATCTGGGGCCGCAGGGCGGGAGAGGACGAATGACCTCTGCCTCTGATCGCAAGGAGATCATCGCCCTGGTGAACGAAGCCATGGTGTCTGGGGCGCGCTGTGCGGCAGCATGTGAAGGTCTTGGCGTGAGCCCGCGAACGTTGCAGCGCTGGCGTGATCCGACGGGCGAGATCAGCGAGGATCGTCGCCCTGACGCCGAACGGCCCGCCCCGCGCAACAAGCTCAGCGAGGCGGAGCGCGACGAAATCGTCGCCACCTGTAACGCACCGGAGTTCGCGAGCCTGCCGCCCAGCCAGATCGTGCCGCGTTTGGCCGATCAGGGTGTATACATCGCCTCAGAGTCGAGCATGTACAGGGTATTGAAAGAGCGCGGGCAGAACCACCGCCGTGGCCGTGCCCGGCCGCCGAGCCGGTCGAAGCCGCCTGCAAGCTTCAAGGCAGAGGGCCCCTGTGAGGTCTGGTCGTGGGACATCACCTGGTTGCCCGGGCCGGTGGCCGGCACCTTCTTCTACCTCTATCTCATCCTCGACATCTTCAGTCGGAAGATCGTTGGTTGGGAGGTCTACGAACGGGAGACGGCGGAGTTCGCGGCGCAGGTGCTTCAGCGTGCCGTCTGGGCCGAGGGCTACCTCACCAGCCCGCTGGTGCTGCACGCCGATAACGGCAGCCCGATGAAGGGGGCGACCATGAAAGTCACCATGGAGCGGCTTGGTGTCGTGGCCTCCTTCAGCCGACCGCGGGTGTCCAACGACAACCCTTTCTCAGAGGCCCTGTTCCGGACCTGCAAGTATGTGCCGACCTGGCCGACGCGCGGCTTCGCCTCCATTGAGGCCGCGCGCAGCTGGGTGGCGGGCTTCGTGGGGTGGTACAACACCGAGCATCGACACAGTGCGATCCGCTTCGTGACGCCCGAGCAGCGTCACCGCGGTGAGGATCGCGCGCTGCTCGCCAGTCGACATCAGGTCTACGAGCTCGCCCGAGCCGCGCGGCCCGAACGTTGGTCAGGCCGCACGCGCAACTGGACCCCAGTCGGAGCGGTTTGGCTGAACCCCGAACGCCCGGATGCTGGGCGCAGAGGCCATGGGGGCGCCGACGCGCTCCCCCATGAAGCTGGCGGCGGCGACCCCATGGCCGGGCCCGCCAAAAGCGCAGCGTGAAATCGAATGCAGGCGACAACTACCTTGACGAACACCG
>NZ_PXNU01000126.1:0-1736 GCF_041300735.1 Phaeobacter sp. SYSU ZJ3003
GAGCCTACGGCTCAGGGAAAGCAACGCCACCCTTCAAGCAAAGTTCAACATCAACAGGGACATCCCCGGGTGGGAACTCAGGCGCGGTATGTGACGCGCCGCTTCAGTTATCTGGCGGGCGCCTGCACGGACACAGCCGCCCGTCCGGGGGCCAAGGTCAGTCCGACAGGCTGCGGGCTGCCTGAGCGGCGGCGCGGATTTCGTCGGCGATTTCCTCGGCTTCTTCGGGGTCGAAATCCATCGGGATCTCAATATCGCCGGCTTCGATGAAAATGCGGACCATGCCGATATCGGTCGGGCCGATCTGCATGTTCGCTTCGATATCGCGTTCGCTGTTGATGCCCATCGTGACCTCCTGTGGGTGACCTTCTACGGCGCATAAACGGCCTGAGGCATCCTGCTAGCCCGGAGCCTGTTGAAAGGCAAGCGGGCATCGTGGTCAGATAAGTCATGGAAAAAGTGACTTTGCGCCGATTCGAAGCCGAGGACAGCCCCTGGTTGGTGGAGCGGCACCAGACCCTTTACACGCAGGACGAAGGGTTCGACGACACATTCGGCCCGCTGGTGGCCGGGATCCTGCGGGATTTCTGCGCGGATCATGATCCGGAAAGGGAACGCGGCTGGATCGCAGAGGAAAACGGCCAGCGGCTTGGCTCGATCTTCTGCGTACGGCTGACTGATGCCACGGCCAAGCTGCGCCTGTTCCTGCTGACGCCCGAGGCGCGCGGCAAGGGCATCGGCAAGCGTCTGCTGACCCAATGCATGCAGTTCGCACGTGATGCGGGCTATCAGGATATGACGCTGTGGACCCATGAAAGCCACGAAGCGGCCTGCGCGCTTTATGCCGCATTCGGCTGGGAACTGGCCGACAGCAAACCGGTTCATTCCTTCGGACAGGATTTGATCGAACAAAGCTGGAAAACTGTGCTTTAACCCCCTTGCGCTCGCTATGTACCTAGGCTAAATCGCCCCCCAGTGCCGCCTTAGCTCAGTTGGTTAGAGCGCTGGATTGTGGATCCAGAGGTCCCCTGTTCAAGCCAGGGAGGCGGTACCATTCTCTCTCCTTTTCACACAACGCATTGATTGCGATCGGTTAGTGTGCGTGCATGGGCGCGCCCAAGCACCTGTAGGTGCTACAAGGGCTTGGCGGCAGCAGATCACCCGCATGCCATGCAGGTGAGCGTTGGTCTGATCCATCTGAACCCGTTGCAGCACTGCTGTGGCTCGCCTGACCGGTATGGGCGCGGTTATTCGCCCGTGGTCGTGGTGGTTGTCGTCGTGGTGGTACCGGTTTCGTCATCACCGGTCACGACCAGGAGAATCACACTGGTCAGAATCACCCCTGCGGCGGCGGTCGGGCTCAGCCCGGTTCCCTGCATCGCTTCGGGCAGCGTTTCGCTGGCGGCCTGGGAATTGGAGGCGCGGCAGGTGACCTTGAGCAGCCCACCCGGCAGGTATTGTGCGGAGACCGGAACCCCTGCACCACATGCGGCGCGGCTCTTTGCTTCGTTGAGGGCTGCGCTTGCGCCCTGGGCTGAAAGTGGCCCGGGAGCGGCAAAAAGAATCAGGGCGGCTAGGGCGGTCAGAGAACGGGGGGAAAACATTGAAGCCTCCGAAAAATCATTACGATACTCCCCTAGCAGCTTACAGACCTATGCCGTGCTTGCAACGGTCGTGTCTCGGAGTTGGTGGAAATTTGAAGGCGGCGTAATCTCCGGGTGAACATCCACCCACCC
>NZ_PXNU01000127.1:0-1546 GCF_041300735.1 Phaeobacter sp. SYSU ZJ3003
AAGGCACCGAGATGGTGATGCCGGGCGACAACCTGAAGTTCGAAGTTGAACTGATCGCCCCGATCGCGATGGAAGACGGTCTGCGTTTCGCCATCCGCGAAGGCGGCCGCACCGTCGGCGCTGGCGTTGTGTCGAAGATCATCGAGTAATTCGCACTCGCGAATGATCAAACGGAAAGGGCGCCCCAGTGGCGCCCTTTTTGTTTGAACGCGCTGATCCCGAGACGCACCAGAAAGACTGTGTCGAAGATCATCGAGCAACCAGGTCTCCTGATTGCTAATGGAAAGGGCCTCCTTCGGAAGGCCCTCTTTCTATGTGCACAAAGCTGAGCAGGGCAGGGGCCGCTTCGCCAATGGAACCGTTTGGCCTCAGGCGGATTTGATCGGATCAGGCGCGCGCCCGGAGACCTGGTCGGGCGCGGCCCAGACGCAGCACAAACGCGGGACGTCCGGGCGGTTATGCGGGCCGGTGTATTCTTGGTTGAGACGACGGAACGCCTAAGGCTCAGGGCGCGGGCTGAATGTCCGGATTGCAGGGCAGCGTCAGAACGAAACGACTTCCCTTTCCAGGGCCTTCGCTTTCGGCATGAGCGCTGCCGCCATGCGCACAGGCAATTTCGCGTACATTCGCGAGTCCCAGGCCAGTGGACTTTTCACCATCCGTTGGCTGCGCGGAAAGCCTTTGGAAACGGCCGAAGGCGCGCGTCAGGTCGTCTGGCGTCAGGCCCTGACCGGTATCGGAGACGGCAACGGTGACGCTTTCACCTTCCTGCGCGACCGAAATCCGGACCTCGCCTCCGGGATAGGTATATTTCACGGCGTTGCTAATCAGATTGTCGATGGCAGAGATGACCAGTGTTTCATCAACCTCTGCGATGGTCCGCTGCGGTGGGTCGACGGACAAGGAGATAGATTTGCGTGCAGCCTCTTCCCGGTTGGCTTCGGCAGCAATGTGCAGCAACCCGGTCAGATCGACCGGCTTGCGATCCAGGCGCAGCGCTTCGCCTTCGACCCTAGCCCGGTCCAGCGTCGCGTCGATCAACTGCGCGATCCGGTCCGCATTGTCGATGACCTTCTGAAACGCGGTTTCAATCCGGAGAGTTATGCGGGAAACTGGGTGACGGGGTTTGAGAGGGTGGCGTATCGTGGCGGGTGCTGAAGCCTGCCAGAACTTCCAAGAGGAACGATACGCCATGAAGAAGACTACAGACATCATCGCCCTTCGTCAGCCGGAATCTGTCGATGATCCGCTGACTGAGATTGCCCGGGATGGCGCGCGCCGCATGCTAGCTGCCGCGCTGCGGGCAGAAGCCGACGCCTTTGTTGCGGAGTACGCAGAAGAGCTCCTGCCGGACGGCCGCCAGCGCGTTGTGCGACATGGTTACGGGCCGGAGCGCAGCATCCAGACCGGGATCGGGGCGCTCGACGTCCAGCGCCCGAAGGTACGCGACCGCGCCACCGACGTGCCGGTCGACCAGAGGATCCGGTTCACCTCGGCGATCCTGCCGAAATGGGCGCGCCGCTCGCGCAGCCTCGATGCGCTGCTG
>NZ_PXNU01000128.1:0-1504 GCF_041300735.1 Phaeobacter sp. SYSU ZJ3003
ATGGCACGCTGTCAGAAGCCAGTTCGCCATCATGTTCGAAGACCGCTTCCCGATGGCCTAACAAAACGCGTCAGGCACAAAATTCGGCACAGTCTCCAGATTGAGACCAAAGCTACTCTAAACGAAATTCCCTTGAGCATAGGTCAAGCATGGGCCTGTTTCTCCATACTCGATTGCCTGCAAGACTTGGAAACTCTTTTCAACTCGCAGGATGAGGACTTTCCAAACAGAGACTTGCTTTGCATGCGTAGCATTATCGTCGCCTTGTCTTCATTTCAAAACAGAGACGACAACAGGCTCCCTATCAACCACTTCGTGATCGGAGAGCTAATTGAACCTGCTGCTACCATTGAGCAGCGTTTCACGCATGCATGCCGACACCTAGCACTTTCCCTTCTAAAAGAAGACCAAACCTACACAAACAAACACCTGAACAAAGCTCGCGATGGCCACGAGAATTCTGGCAAAATTCACGCTGCCCCCAAGACACATCTATCAATTTCTATCGAACTCGGTCGTGGTATCAGCGGGTCTGGCGCCACCTCTCGAAACTCGGCGAGCAGCGAAATTGAGAACTTTGCCCAGAGTTTTGATCATAAAAACGAGGGTCTCTTCCAAACGGCGTTTATTAATCTGATAACCGGACGCAAATGGCGCTCCAAGAACCCAGTCCTTCCTGAGAATGGGACTTGGTCCTTCTGGCGCGACTGGTACCAAGGATTCCTCGATGGACGTCCCCTCCACTGGGATCTTCAACGCCGCGTTGCCCTGATCGACGATGCCATCTGGGACCAAGGCCCCGAGGCCGTCGCGGAAGAGATCGAGCGGATCAAGGGCGAGTTCGCAGCGCAGCGCCCGCAGGAACCACGCTTCCCCGCCTATGAACCCAATGACCTCCGCCCCCTGATCCAGAACCGCATCATTGCAACAGCAAGCCTGCAGGGGCTGGCAGTGCAGATCTCTGGCGCGATTGAGCAGTATCACGCAGACACCGGCGCCAATGCCCTGCCCGAGGCGTTTTCCCCCTTGCAGGACATGCCCGCACTGATGAACGCGATTGCGCAAACGCTTGGGGACATTCAGCAGCCGGAAGATGTCAGTTCCGAAACGGAGCAAGCCCTGCGCACCGAGATCGGCAGGCTGAACGCCAAGGTCGCGGATCTTGAAGGAAAGCTCTCCGCGCTGAGCGCCGAGATCGAAAGCCTGTCCCGCTCCGAAAAAGGCAAAGTCTTCAGCCTTCTTAGGAACACGGCCCTACTCGGAGGTTTAATCAGCGGACTTTGGGCGATGTCTGGCGACGAGTTGGGCGCTCGCTCGCGCTATGAAAACATCGTGACCTACACAAATGACATTCGGGCGCTGCTCATGAAGGAAGGTCTGCCGCAGACGCAGGTTGAGACCTCCCTCCCCCCACAGACGCGACCTGACAAGGGTAACTATACCCGGAGTCACTGAAGACCCGAGATTTGAAGGGTTGACGTGCAAGAAGGTGGCGATTCAGTTA
>NZ_PXNU01000129.1:0-1488 GCF_041300735.1 Phaeobacter sp. SYSU ZJ3003
ACACACGCCCGCCGCAACGTCTCATCCTGATTGACGCGGAATCTCATCCAGTTTGTCGCGCAGCAGCTGGCGGCGTGGCAGCGTGTCCGCCGGTCGTGGAATACAGCACGGAGTTTCAGGCACAGGCGGCCGAAGAATTAGCGATGCTGCCGGACGGATCTGCCATCGTTGAGATGATGGGTGACTACTTGGTTATGCGGGACCAAGTACGCGCTTGTGGATGATTTCGTTCAAGTGGTAGCTAGGATTTACGAATTTTGGTGAGCATAAACAAAATCGGCACCATCTTCCGTGAAGAGGACGTCGGGCCAAGGTTTTTCACGATCCTCAGTGATCAGATCAAAGATGGTCTCGCCGACAGGAACATCTACGGTGTCTCGCAATTCGGAACTGAATGCGTTCGAAGTCGTCGTTTCCAGATGTTCCATGTAATCGACCACAAAACGACCGACACAGGGCTCAAAGAGAGATGAGACGCTGTGTCGATCGTGTATTGGATACGCCGATTTCCAAGTGGCCCCATAGAAACTCAGAATAAAGGTTCCAGTCGATGATGGTCTCCATCCTTTGGATGCGACATGCGCGCCGATCGACGCTTTGACCTTGTCCAAGCGTTGGTCAATCTCTCGGATCTTGTCGCCGTCGAATGCCCCGTGACCGCGCTTGCACTCGAACACATACAGCTTCCCTGTGTTGGCATTAAACGCAAGGCAGTCCAGATGCGCTTTGCCGCCCGCAACTGAGATCTTTTCCTTGTCAGCCCGCCAGTGGGATAGCTTGTTGATCGCAAATATTAAAGCGCGTTCAATAAGAAGTCCGTGCCGCTTCTTGATGCTGTCAATTTCTGAGACCAGAGAAGACAGACGCGGGTTCGACCCAAATAATGGATCGCAGGGAATCTTGGCTGACTTGGCTTTTGCATCAGCGATAAGCTGAGCCGCACTTTTCTTCCAGAGCAATGCTTCAGCGTATGTCAGCCGCAAACACATTTGATCCCCCGCGGTCCATCACTTGATAGACTTGTCGATGAAGCCCAGCGTAGTTGCGTTCTCGATCAAAGTTCTGACTTTGGCACGATCCAGACCGGAAGGGACTTCGGCATCAATTTCCAGCTTCAGAGATACGTCACTGCCCGGAAGTGTAGTGAGCTGCTCGATAATCGCTTCCACGATTTGGTGGATGTCTCGCGCCGGTCGGTCGGCCGAGATCATGACGGTTCCGGCGAAACGCGTGGGTTTCCTTTCTGGGGCGGGAGCGGGTTCTACACCAGGATCACCACCTGGCGTTGGCGCAGGGCCATCAGGGTCCGTGGGGCCTGATCCGCCCGGACCATCCGGCTCTTCTGTTGACTTGGGACAGTGAGATTCTGCGACGTCGGGTTTGATGATTACAGAATCGCTGTCGATCACGACCTGGACTTGGCTAGGGTCAGGATTCATAACCAAAAGATGACGAGAGCCGCGAGCGCGATGGCAGAGAGAAACACCT
>NZ_PXNU01000013.1:0-78242 GCF_041300735.1 Phaeobacter sp. SYSU ZJ3003
AGGTGTTTCTCTCTGCCATCGCGCTCGCGGCTCTCGTCATCTTTTGGTTATGAATCCTGACCCTAGCTCCCCCCCAACCCATCTTGCACCCACGCCCTGCACGGCCTAGTAAGACAAAAGCTATTAAGGGAGTGCACCTATGCGTCGCGTCGTCGTCACCGGTCTTGGCATCGTCTCCTCGATCGGCAACACAGCCGAAGAGGTTCTTGCATCGCTCAAGGCCGGGAAATCCGGTATCGTAGCCAGCCCCGAAATGGCCGAACACGGCTTTCGCAGCCAGGTGGCCGGCACGCTGAAAATCGATCCTGCCGAACATGTGGACAAGCGCACCCTGCGCTTCATGGGGCCGGGAGCCGCATATGCCCATATCGCCATGAGCCAGGCGATTGCCGATTCCGGCCTTTCCGAAGATCAGATCGTCAACGACCGCACCGGTCTCATTGCAGGGTCCGGCGGACCGTCGACCTCGTCCCTGCTGGCCGCGCATCAGACCGTTCTGAAAACCGGCGCGACCAAGCGGATCGGGCCGTTCGCGGTGCCGAAATGCATGTCGTCCACGATCTCCGCGAACCTGTCGACCGCGTTCAAGATCAAGGGCATCAACTATTCCATCACCTCGGCCTGCTCCACTTCGCTGCACTGCATCGGCAGCGCCGCCGAGCAGATCATGATGGGCAAGCAGGACGTGATGTTCGCAGGCGGCGCCGAAGAGCTGGACTGGACCCTGTCCTGCCTGTTCGACGCGATGGGCGCGATGTCTTCGAAATACAACGACACGCCCGAAAAGGCCTCGCGCGCCTTTGACCAGAACCGCGATGGTTTCGTGATCACCGGCGGCGGCGGCATCGTCGTGCTGGAAGATCTCGATCACGCGCTGGCCCGCGGCGCCAAGATCTATGCCGAGGTCACCGGTTTTGCCGCAACCTCGGACGGGCACGACATGGTTGCCCCCAGCGGTGAAGGCGGCGAGCGCGCCATGCGTCTGGCCCTGTCCACCCTGCCCGAGGGTCGCAAGGTCTCCTATATCAACGCCCATGGCACCTCGACCCCGGTCGGCGACCTCGGCGAAGTCGAAGCTGCCCGCCGCGTCTTTGGCGCAGGCCAGGTGCCGCCGATTTCCTCGACCAAGTCGATGACCGGCCACGCGCAGGGGGCTGCCGGAGCGATGGAGGCGATCTTCTGCCTTCTGATGCTGGAAAACGATTTCATCACCCCGTCGATCAACGTCGAAACCCTGTCCGAAGGCATTGAAGAGGGCGAAATCGCCACCTCCTATGTGGAGAACGCCGGTCTGGACAGCGTGATGACCAACAGTTTTGGGTTTGGGGGCACCAACGGCTCCATGGTTCTGAGCAAGTACAAGGGATAAGCGCGTCATGTCTGGAGTATTGACCGGCAAACGGGGCCTGATCATGGGCGTGGCCAACGAACGTTCCATCGCCTGGGGCATCGCCAAGGCGATGCACGAGGCCGGAGCCGAGCTGGCCTTCACCTATCAGGGTGAAGCCTTTGGCAAGCGGCTGGAACCGCTCGCGGCCTCTGTCGGCAGCGATTTCATGGTTGATGTGGATGTGACCGACGATGCCTCGCTCGACACCGCATTCGAACAGCTCGCAGCGCGCTGGCCGACGATCGATTTTGTGGTGCACGCGATTGCCTATTCGGACAAGACAGAGCTGACCGGCCGGTTCATCAACACCAGCCGTGCGAACTTCAAGAACTCCATGGATATCTCCGCCTATTCCTTCATCGAGGTGGCGCGCCGCGCCTATCCGATGATGGAGGAGAACGGTGGCACCCTGCTGACGCTGACCTATGGCGGCTCCAACCGGGTGACCCCGAACTACAACGTGATGGGCGTTGCCAAGGCCGCATTGGAAAGCGCCACCCGCTATCTGGCCAATGACCTTGGCCCCGATGGCATCCGCGTCAACGCGATCTCGCCCGGCCCGATGAAGACCCTCGCCGGCGCCGCTATTGGCGGGGCGCGCAAGACCTACAAGCACACCGAACAGAACGCGCCCTTGCGGTCAAACGCAACGCTTGAAGCTGTGGGCGGCACCGCCGTATATCTGGCCTCGGATGCGGGCGCCTATACAACGGGTGAGGTCATCCGTGTCGATGGTGGCTTTCATATTCTTGGTATGCCGCAGCAGGAAAACCTCTAAGTTTCCCACAAGCTGCATCCTTCAAAATGGAAAAACGGGCGCCCTCACCGGACGCCCGTTTTTCTTTTATGGCAGGCGCGATCCCAAACGGCTCACCCTCCGTCAGCCTCGTCCGGGCCATCCTTCTCTTGAACCTTACGGCGGGAGCGCGCCAATCCTGCCTCGAACCCCTCGCCATCTCCGAATTCGGAAAACTCGGCATAGCGCGCGTGGGCCCCTGCAACCCGCGCGGCATGCTTGATCGGGCACCAATAGGCTTCGGTGCGGCTGGCAACTTCACGCACCCAGGCGATCACCCCGTTGCAATACCCGCAGTAGATGCAATTCAGTTTCTGCACCCCGTTAAGATAGGCCAGATGGTGCCGGTCCATCCGGATAAAATCGCGCCTCGGCACCTTTGGGATGCCGTAAACCGGGAAACAGGCGGCCTGATAGACAAGCACGAAGAGGTCCAGCAGCACGAAGGGCACGATCAGCGCATAGATGAAAGGCGCGGTGATCAGCACCATAGGCCGTGTGTAGGCAAGAAAGCGTAGCCAGCGCACCCGCAAAGCCCGGTGACGACGGCGGGCCTCTTCCTCCCAGACGATGCGGCCGTTCTCCAGTTTGTACTGAAACGCGGCGCGCTTGTCGGCAATTTCGTCCTCCAGCTCGTCCTGCAGCTCCCGCATCCGGGCCAGCAGATCCTCCATTCGCGTGCTCATCTCATACCCTCCATCTGCTCGTTACACCGGCGCGCGGACCGCGCTCTGTTGCGCCCTCGCGGAACTATGCCGTGGCCACCCGCCATTCGGCAATCAGCGCTGCCATGATATCCGACGCCGAACCGCTGCGGACGCGCGGCGCGCCTTGGCCTGCCCATTGCGCGCCAAACCCGGAGGCCCCGGCAGATTTGGCAACCGCATTCAGCGCCTTTCCCGCATCATAGGCGATCGGATAGTCCGGAACAGCCGCGTCTGCGTGCTCTGCCGCCCATGCGGTGAAATCGTTGGCGAGGCAACGGGCCGGGCGGCCTGAAATCGCTGCTGTCATCTGCGTGGCCTCTGCCGCTTTCGAATGCAGCCGGGCGCGGTACGCACCATCTGCCAGGCTTTCGCTACAATCGATGAAGGCGGTGCCCAGCTGCGCCGCCGAGGCTCCCAAACGCAGCGCCGCTGCGATATCGCCCCCCGTCATCAGCCCGCCTGCTGTCACCACCGGCAGGTCAACCTCCGCCACCAGCAGCCGCGTCAGATCAAGGGCACTCAACCTTTCATCCGGGGCCGCGGGGTCGAAGATGCCGCGATGACCGCCCGCCTCCCAGCCCTGGGCCACCACCGCCTGCACCCCGGCGTCGCGGATCGCACGCGCTTCCGCCAACGATGTGGCACTCGCCATCAGAAAGATTCCCGCCTCTTTCAGTGCCAGCATCAAATCCGGCGCAGGCAGGCCGAAATGAAAGCTGACCACCGCCGGGCGCTCTGCCAGCAGCATCTTCTGCATGTCCCTGTCCACCACAAAGCTGGTATATATTTCGCTCAAGGCCGCGGGCGGCACTGCATCGAACCGGGCAAAGACCGGGGCGAGCAGATCCAGCCAGGCCGCCTCCCGCGCCGGATCCGGCACAGCGGGCTGGTGGCAGAAAACATTGACGTTGAATGGCCGCGCAGTCAGCGCCCGCGTCTGCTGGATCATCTCCCGCGCTTGCGCCACTCCAGAGGCGCCGATGCCCAGCGCGCCAAGCCCGCCTGCATTGCTGACCGCCGCCGCCATGGCAGGAGAGCTGACCCCCGCCATCGGCGCCTGAAAGATCGGCACCTCAAGGTCCAGTGCCCGGATAAGCTCCGTTGCAGCCATGCCATATGTCTCCCTGTTTTGCCCCTCGGCCAGCAAAGCCGCAGTTTCATGCCCATGCAAGTAGAGAAAGCGAAACGCCCATCCCCCCTTTGGCCGGAGCCGGGTCAAGGGCGGCGCAGCCGCCGCACCCTAGGTGCGGCTTGCCCTTGAGGCGGCTCTGGCCGCACACAAACTGGCTCTGGCGCCCAAAGGAGGGGCAAAGCCCTCCCTTTGGCGCCTCTCAGCCGTCCTTCGCGCCGCGCAGCGGCGCCACTCCGACGGAACGGGCCCAACGGAAAAGGCCGGATCTGGGATCCGGCCTTTTCGGGCGGGAGAACCCCGCCTTGCAGAATAATTCGCAGATCAGTTAATCGACACCAGCTCGATATCGAAAATCAAATCCTTGCCCGCCAGCGGATGGTTGGCATCAAGCGTAACCGTCGCTTCGTCCGCTTCGACCACGGTTACCGGCAGGACCTGGCCTTCCGGGGTCTGCATCTGCAGCTGCGTGCCCGGCTCCAGCGGAATGTCATCCGGAATACCTTCGCGCGGGATCGCCTGACGTGCGTCAGGGTTGGACGGACCGTATGCGTCATCACAGGCGATCTCGAGCGTCTTCTTGTCGCCCGCGACCATGCCCGGCAGACCGGCATCCATGCCGCCGATCACGTGACCGGCGCCAACGGTGAACTCCAGCGGATCACGCCCTTCGGAGCTGTCAAAGACGGTCCCATCCGTCAGTCGGCCCGTGTAGTGGATGCGCACGGTGTCGCCATTCTTTACCTCGGTCATGTGACCTCCAGTTCGTGTTCAGAATCTAAAGGGCCGGACCCTACAGGACCTGTTTGTGATGTAAACCCACGGCCCGGACCGCAGCAGAGACAATATTTGACCGCCATCCGGGCACCCTCGCGCAATTGTGACAGGTACAACTTCCCGCTTTGTTCCAAGCTGCCTCCTATGACAAAGTCGCGGCAACGGAGGATCTCATGCCCATCACCACCTGTGTATTCGACGCCTATGGCACCCTGTTCGATGTTGCCGCCGCCGCCCGGCAGGCCGCGGCCGAGCCGGACTTCCCGCAGCTTCAGGGCACATGGGCAACCCTCGCCGCCAACTGGCGCCAGAAGCAGATCCAATATACCTGGCTGCGTGCGGTGACAGGCGCCCATACCGATTTCTGGGAGGTCACCCAGAACGGGCTGGACTGGTCGCTGGAGGCCGGCGGTCTGGCCGGAGATGACGCCCTGCGCGAGCGTCTGCTGGCGCTCTACTGGGAACTTCAAGCCTACCCCGAGGTGCCCGCCATGCTCACCGCGCTGAAAGAGGCCGGTTTCAACACGGCCATCCTGTCCAACGGCTCGCCCGGGATGCTTGAAGGATGCGTGCAATCCGCCGGAGTGGGCGCGGTTCTGGACGATCTCCTGTCGGTCGAAAGCGTCGGCGTCTTCAAGCCGCATTCCAGCGTCTACGATCTGGTCGGCAAACGCTTTGACTGCGCTTCGTCCGAGGTGCTCTTCGTCTCCTCCAACGGCTGGGACGCCGCAGCAGCCAGCGGCTACGGCTTCGAAACCGTCTGGGTTAACCGCGCCGGAGAGCCGATGGACCGCCTGCCCTGGACGCCGCAGCACGTGCTGAATGATCTCACCACGATCCCGGACATCGCCAAGGGCTGATCCCCTCAATCCCAAAGGAGCACTTCGCACCGATGCCATTTTTCACCACTTCGGATGGGCTGTCGCTCCACTACACCGACAGCGCGCAGGGTCAGGCCCTGCCGCTGATCTGCCTGCCGGGCCTTACCCGCGATGGGCAGGACTTTCGGTATTTTGCACCACATGGCGCACGCTACCGGATGATCACGCTGGACGCGCGCGGGCGCGGGCAATCGGACCCCGACCCTAAGATCGCCAATTACAACGTCATGCGCGAGGCGCAGGATGTGACCGAACTGATGGATCACCTGGGCCTGGAACAGGCGGCGATCCTCGGCACCTCACGTGGGGGAATGGTGGCCATGGTGCTGGCCGCCACCGCAAAGGACCGCCTTAGCGCCGTGGTGCTGAACGATGTGGGACCGGAAATCCCTCAAGGTGGCATTGCCCGCATCATGGAATACGTCGGTCGCCGCCCCGCTGCAAAAACCTATGATAAGGCTGCGCAAACTCTGGCGGCTTTGATGGCACCCGCCTTCCCCGACGTGCCGCCCGCCCGCTGGCGTGAAGAGGTGGAGGTCTTCTACGACGAAACGCCGGAGGGCCTTTCCCTGCGCTATGATCCACGCCTGCGCGATGCGCTGCTTGAGCAGGCCAAGGCTGGCCCGCCCCCCGATCTTTGGCCGCTGTTCATGGCGCTTGAAGGGCTGCCCTGCGGCGTGATCCGGGGCGCCAATTCCGATGTGCTTAGCCATGAGACCTATCTTGAAATGCAGCGCCGCCTGCCTGCCTTGCAGGCGGTAGAGCTGGACAATCGCGGCCATGTCCCGTTTCTGGACGAACCGGCTGCCCTCACCCTTATTCATTCCGTATTGGACCAGATTTGATGACTTCCATTTCCATGATCGAAGCCGCTGCCCGGCGGCTTGACGGCCACGCCCGCAAGACACCGCTGCTCTCCTCGCCCTTCCTCGACGAGGTTGCGGGCCGTCGCCTGCTGGTCAAACCCGAGTGTCTGCAACACACTGGATCGTTCAAGTTCCGGGGCGGCTGGGCAGCGCTCTCGGCAATGGACGAGGACACCCGCAAACGTGGCGTTTTGGCCTATTCCAGTGGCAATCATGCGCAGGGTGTCGCAGCCGCCGCGCAGGCCCATGGCGTCCCTGCCGTTATCATCATGCCCTCTGATGCGCCGCAGCTGAAGATCGACAATACCCGCGCCCTTGGCGCCGAGGTAGTTCTTTATGACCGTGCAGGTGAAAGCCGCGAAGAGATCGGCGCGCATTACGAGAAGACCCGCGGCCTGACGCTGGTCAAACCCTACGACGACCCGCAGGTGATCGCGGGTCAGGGCACCGTTGGTCTGGAGATCGCCGAGCAGGCCGCTGCCGAAGGCGTCACCTCGGGCGATGTGCTGGTCTGCTGCGGTGGCGGCGGTCTGACCGGCGGCGTGGCGCTGGCGCTGGAGGCCCGCGCGCCCGGCCTGCGGGTACGTCCCGCCGAACCCGAAGGCTTTGATGACGTGGCCCGGTCACTCTCAAGCGGGCAGGTCGAAAGCAATCCCGCCACCTCCGGCTCCATCTGCGATGCTATCCTGACGCCTGCACCGGGGGAAATCACCTTTCCCATCCTGTCGCGCCTTTGCGGCCCCGGCATTGTCATCACCGAGGACGAAGCCCTGCGCGCCATGGCGCTGGCCTTCCTGCGGCTGAAGATCGTTGTCGAGCCGGGCGGCGCTGCTGCCCTTGCCGCGGCACTGTTCCACGGGGATGAGATCCAAGGCGATGCGGTGATCGCCGTGGCCACCGGCGGCAATGTGGATCCCGCGATGTTCATCCGCGCACTGGAGCAGCACGCCTAAGGCGGCACCCGTCCCTCCCCGACCTTTGCTTTACCTTCCCGTGCCTTCGCGGATATGGTGCGCCGCAAACGTGACGGGGAGAGATATCATGCAAATCGCGGATCTGGGCGATGTCCAGCTGCACTACCGTGTCGACGGCGATCCGGACGGCGCGCCCATCGTTTTTGCCAACTCTCTAGGCACCGACCTCAGGGTCTGGGACGCGGTGGTCGAACGCCTGCCTGCGGGTCTGAAGGTGATCCGCTATGACAAGCGCGGCCACGGGCTGTCCTCGGTGCCGCCCGCCCCTTATTCCATGGGCGCACTGGTGCGCGATGCCGAGCGGCTCCTGGATCATCTCAATGTGCGCGATTGCGTTTTTGTGGGCCTGTCCATCGGCGGCATGATCGCCCAGGGGCTGGCGGTCAAACGCCTCGATCAGGTGCGCGCGCTGGTGCTGTCGAACACCGCCGCCAAGATCGGCACCGCCGAGATGTGGCAGGAGCGGATCAAGGCGGTCGAGGAACAGGGCATCGAACCCATGGCCGACAACGTGATGGAGCGCTGGTTCGGCAAGGATTTCCGCGCCACGCCCGAACTCACCCTCTGGCGCAACATGCTGGTGCAGCAATCGCGCGCGGGCTATGCGGGCTGCTGCGCCGCCATCGCGGGCACCGATTTCTACACCCCCACCAGCGGCTTGCGCCTGCCCTGCCTTGGCTTTGCCGGGGCTGAGGATGGCTCTACCCCGCCCGATCTGGTGCGCGAAACCGTCGATCTGATCCCCGGATCGCAATTCCACCTGATCCGCCGCGCGGGCCACATCCCTTGCGTCGAAAAGCCCGATGAATACACCGAACGGCTGACCACCTTCCTCAAGGAGATCGGACACATTGGCTGACTTTCTGCTGATCCACGGATCCTGCCACGGCGCCTGGTGCTGGCGCGATCTGATCCCGGCGCTTGAGGCGCGCGGCCATACCGCCCGCGCCATCGACCTGCCCGGCCACAACGACGGGCGCGACCTGACCAGCGTCACGCTGGAGGAAACCGCCGAGGCAATCCTGATGAACGCGGGGCCGGACACCATCGTGCTGGGCCATTCCTGGGCGGGTTTTCCGATCTCGGCCGCCGCAGAAAAGGACCCCAGCCGCCAGCGCGGGCTGATCTATCTCTGCGCCTATGTGCCAGTCTCGGGCCTTTCCATGATCGACATGCGCAAGCGCGGCCCGCGCCAGACGCTGGCCCATGCGGCGATCAAAGACGAAGCTAGCAACAGCTACACAGTAGACCCGGCCGAGGTGCCGCGCCTGTTCTACCACGACTGCCCGCAAGAGGCGGTGGATTATGCGCTGGAGCGTCTCTGCCCGCAGGCGATCCGTCCGCAGGACACGCCGCTGACCCTGGGCGCCAACTGGGACGGTACGCCCAAGGCCTATATCCGCTGTGCAAATGACCAGACCATTCCGCCGGAATATCAGGCCGATATGGTCAAGGACTGGCCCAAGGGCAGCGTGCATGTGATGCAGACCTCTCATTCCCCGTTCTTCGCCGCGCCGGATGCGCTGGCGGATCTGCTCACCCAGATCGAAAAGGATCTCTGACATGGCCGGATCGGTCTTTGACAGCCAGCTTTATGGCGATCTTTTCCCGGCGGGCGATGCTGCGCGCCTGTTCAGCGACAGCGCCGAAATCCGCGCCATGCTGCTGGTCGAGGGTGCGCTGGCCAAGGCCCAGGGCGCGGCGGGCGTAATCCCCGCCGACAGCGCCGCCGCCATCCAGCGAGCGGTGATGGAAGTCGCTTTGGATCCCGGTGCGCTGCGCAAGGCGACCGGACAGAACGGCGTGCCGGTGCCCGCGCTGGTCGCCGCCCTCCGCAGCGAGATGAACGCGCCGGAACATGCGCAATACGTGCATTGGGGTGCCACCTCGCAGGATATCATGGACACCGGCCTGATGCTGCGACTGCGGCAGGTTCTAACGGCGGTTGAAACCGATTTGAAAGCAGCGCTGACGGCACTGGCCCGGCTGGCCAAAGACCATGCCGAGCTGCCGATGCCCGCCCGCACCTATGGCCAGCATGCCACCCCGACCAGTTTTGGCGCCGTGGTCTCCGCCTGGGGGGCGCCACTGATCGCGCTTCTTGAAGAGCTGCCCACCTTGCGCCAGTCTTGCCTGCTGGTCTCACTCTCTGGTGCTGCCGGAACCGCCGGGGCGCTGGGGCCCGAGGCGCCGCAGATCCGCACTGCCCTAGCCGAAGGCCTGTCTCTGGGCGATCCCGGACGCAGCTGGCACAGCGACCGCACCCCGGTGCTGCGCCTCACTGACTGGCTGGTGCGGGTGAACCTTGCGCTTGGCAAGATGGGCGAGGATTGCATCGCGCTGGTGCAGACCGGCATTCAGGAAATCCGCCTTGGCGGAGCGGGCGCCTCATCGACCATGCCGCAGAAACAGAACCCGGTTGCGCCTTCGGCGCTGGTGGCGCTGGCGCGGCAGGGATCGGGGCTTCTATCGGTCCTGCACGGCGCCGCCATGCAGCAGCATCAGCGCGACGGTGCCGCCTGGTTCACCGAATGGATGTGCCTGCCACAGATCGTGCTGGGCACCGCAAGCGCCGCCGCCATGGCCAAGGATCTGAGCGCTGGGATCACCCCCAACGCCGATGCCATGGGCGCTGCACTCGCCAGCGGCCTGGACATGATCCACGCCGAGGCGCTGAGCTTTAACCTCGCCGCCACAATGCCCCGACCGGAGGCGCAGGCCGCCGTGAAAAAGCTCTGCCTGGAGGCCAACGAGACCGCAACGCCACTCAGCACCCTTGCAGCGCGCACCTTTGCCGATCTGGATACTGAGGCGCTGTTTGATCCAGCCCGGCAACTGGGACATGCCCCGGCGGAAGCCTTGCGTTTTGCCGAAAAAGCCGCCGAAATCTGCAGCGAGACTTAACCGGCAAAGAGACATCAGAATGCGGCGCAGGAAAGACGGTTTGGCAGAGGCTGTGCCCGCGTTCATGAAACGCAGGCACAACAGACGCGGGGCGGTGCCCTTCTGATGCGCCTGCCGCTGGTCTTTGTTCTGCTGACCGTGATGATCGACGCCATGGGCATCGGTCTGATCATGCCGATCATGCCCAGCCTGATTGTCGAGGTGCAGGGCGGATCGCTGGCAGATGCGGCCATCTGGGGCGGCGTTCTCAGCACCGTCTTTGCCGTGATGCAATTCCTGTTCAGCCCGGTGCTGGGGTCCCTGTCAGATGCCATTGGCCGCCGTCCGGTGTTGCTGGTGTCACTCTTCGTGATGGCGCTGGATTATCTGGTGATGGCATTGGCCGGGTCGCTGTGGCTGCTGCTGGCGGGGCGTCTTATCGGCGGTATCACCGCCGCCACCCATTCCACCGCAGGCGCCTATATCGCCGATATCTCGAAGCCGCATGAAAAGGCTGCGAATTTTGGCCTCTTGGGCGCGGGCTTTGGCGCTGGTTTCGTGCTGGGTCCGCTGATTGGTGGTCTGCTTGGCGAGATGGGCACCCGGGCACCCTTTTATGCCGCCGCCGCCCTGTCGGCGCTGAACTTTGCCCTTGGCTGGTTCGTGATGCGGGAAACGGTCACCGACAAGACCCGCCGCGCCTTTGACTGGCGCCGCGCCAACCCCTTTGGCGCCTTTCGCGCCATGGCCCGCATTCCTGGTATTGCCAACCTTCTGTGGGTTTATTTCCTCTATTCCGTGGCGATCTACGTTTACCCGTCGATCTGGTCCTATTTCACCGCCGAACGGTTTGGCTGGGACACCAAGGTCATCGGCGTGTCACTGGCCATCTACGGCGTCTCGATGGCGCTGGTGCAGGGCTGGCTTTTGCGCCACTGCGTGCGCTGGTTCGGCGAGCGACGCACCGTGCTTTGGGGGCAGATCTTCGACTTTGTCGCCTTTGGCATTCTCGCCTTCATCACCAGCGGGTCGCTGGCGCTTGCGCTGATCCCGGTCTCGGCCCTTGGCGCGGTGGTGCAGCCCGCATTGCAGGGGATCATGTCCCGCGCGGTGGACGACAACCAACAGGGGGAGCTACAGGGGGTGATGACCGCCGTGCACGCCCTGTCGATGATCATCTCTCCGATGATGATGACGCTAACCTTTGCCCATTTCACCCGCGCCGAGGCCGCCATCTACCTGCCGGGGGCGCCGTTCCTGCTGGCGCTGGTACTGATGCTGGGTGGGTGTCTGCTGTTCTTGCGCGCCAGCCGTTCCCCTACGTAAACGTGCAATCTCCCCTTCAACTCTCCTCTTGCGACAATCAACCGTCCGGGTCACCGTGCGGAAAATGCACGGTCTAAAAAACACGGGCCAACGGGGAGAACGCACCATGCAAACCATCAAAGCCGCCGTCTGCCACGCCTTCGGCAGTCCGCTTGTGATCGAGGAGATTCAGCTGGCCGCCCCGCGCATGGGCGAGGTCGAGGTGACGCTGGATGCGGTGGCCATCTGCCACAGCGATATTTCCTATGCCGAAGGCGCCTGGGGTGGTCACCTGCCTGCCGTCTATGGCCACGAGGCGGCCGGAACGATCAGCGCGGTTGGCGGCGGCGTCAACGGATTTGAAGAGGGAGACAGCGTTGTCGTCACCCTGATTCGCGCCTGCGGCACCTGCCCCAGCTGCGCAGGAGGCAAGCCGACGATCTGCGAAACGCCCTATGACGGGGTCAAAAACGGCCCCCTCGCCACCGCCGATGGCGGCCCGCTGGAACAAGCCATGGCTTGCGGTGCCTTCGCCGAAAAGGTGGTGGTCGATCAGCGCCAGATCGTGAAGATCCCCGACACCATGGCCAAGGATGTCGCCTCGCTGATTTCCTGCGGGGTGATCACCGGCGTTGGTGCCGCGGTCAATGCCGCCGGTCTGCGCCCTGGGCAGGACGTGGTGGTAATCGGCGCTGGCGGCGTTGGCCTCAACGCCATTCAGGGCGCCCGTATCGCAGGCGCCCGCCGCATTGTCGCCGTCGACATGAGCGAGGAAAAGCTGGAGGTTGCCAAGGAATTCGGCGCCACCCACGGGGTGCTCGGCAGCCAGGCCTCACCCTGGCGCGCCGCTTACAAAGCGCTTGGCGGCAAGGGGGCCGATGCGGTGCTGGTCACTGTAGGCGCCATCCCCGCCTATGATCAGGCCGTGCGCTATCTGGGAAGGGGCGGCAAGGCGGTGATGATCGGCATGCCGCATTCCGGCCAAAAGGCGGAATACGAGCCCGTCGTAATGGCCGCCATCGGTCAGGGCATGGTCGGCTCCAAGATGGGCGATGTGGTGATCCAGCGCGATATCCCCTGGATGATCGACCTTTACGATCAGGGGCGGCTCAAACTGGACGAGCTGATCTCCGGCCGCTGGCGCCTTGACCAGATCAACGAGGCCATCGCCGATACCAAGACCGGCTCAGCCCGGCGCAACGTCATCCTCTTCAACCACTAACGGCTGCCGCAGCCCAAAGGAGCCCTCCCATGAAGCTGCAGAACCTCGACATCATCGTCACCGCACCGCCTGCCCCGGGTTGGGGTGGACGCTATTGGATCCTCGTTAAGGTCACCACAGACACCGGGGTCACCGGCTGGGGCGAATGCTATGCCGCCTCGATCGGGCCGGACGCCATGACCCATGTGATCCGCGATGTCTTTGACCGGCATATGGCGGGCGAGAATCCGGAAAACATCGAGCTGATGTTCCGCCGCGCCTATTCCTCGGGTTTTACCCAGCGTCCCGATCTGACGGTCATGGGGGCCTTTTCCGGCTTGGAAATCGCCTGCTGGGACATTCTGGGCAAGGACAGGGACCGCCCGGTGCACGCACTGCTCGGCGGGCGGATGAACGATCGCATCCGCGCCTATACCTATCTTTATCCGCTGCCCCATCACGACATCGCCGCCTTCTGGACCTCGCCCGATATGGCCGCCGAAAGCGCCACCGAAATGGTGCTGAGGGGCTATACGGCGGTGAAATTCGACCCCGCAGGCCCCTATACGATGCGCGGCGGCCATATGCCCGCGATGCGCGACATCAGCCAGTCGGTCGCCTTTTGCAAGGCGATCCGGGAGGCGGTCGGCGACCGTGCGGATCTGCTGTTCGGCACCCATGGCCAGTTCTCGACCGCAGGCGCCGTACGGCTGGGCCAGGCGCTGGAGCCCTATGCGCCGCTGTGGTTCGAAGAACCCACCCCCCCTGACAATATCGAGGACATGGCCCGCGTCGCCCGGCAGGTGCGCATCCCGGTTGCCACCGGCGAGCGGCTGACCACCAAGGCCGAGTTTGGCGCGGTGTTGCGTGCGGGCGCTGCCGAGATCCTGCAACCGGCGCTGGGACGGGCCGGCGGCATCTGGGAGATGAAGAAGGTTGCCGCCATAGCCGAGGCCTTCAACGCGCAGATGGCGCCGCATCTTTATGCTGGGCCGGTGGAATGGGCCGCGAATATCCATCTGGCGGCCTCGATTCCGAATATCCTGATGGCCGAAACCATCGAAACCCCCTTCCACGACGCCCTGATCAAAGGAGCGATCCGCGTCGAAGAAGGCTTCATCCGGCCGCCCGAGGCCCCCGGTCTGGGCATCGAGGTGGACGAGGACCTGGCCCGCGCCAATCCCTTTACGGGTGATGATCTGCACCTCAACATGCAAGAGGCGCCCTGCGACTATGCCAAGGGAAATTCCTTTGCCGGAGGCGCCCCGCCGCTGCCCGAGTGACTCTGTTTCATCGGTGCTTGTGCAACAGGGACAAAATGGGGCATTATACGGTCCATCATTTATCGCAGGACCCCGGACACGTGACCATTCAGCATCCCGATACGATGTCGCCGGATACCCCGATCGACATGGCCCAGCGCGCCGCCGATGCCGCGTCTTTCCTCAAGACGCTGGCCCATGAAGGGCGGTTGATGATCCTGTGCCATCTCGGCACCGGTGAGAAATCCGTCGGCGAATTGGAAGCGCTGCTGAATATGCGCCAGGCCGCCGTCAGCCAGATGCTGGCGCGACTGCGCGACGAGGGGCTGGTCGAAACCCGCCGCGACGGCAAGACGATCTTCTATTCCCTGAAAGACCGGAACACCGAAGAGATCATCGCGCTGCTCTACCGCCAGTTCTGCGGCCCGGAATAAGCACCCACTGCGCCCGGCACCGAGCGGCCCACAGACGTCTCCAGTCCAAGACTACACCGGATCAAACCCGCTGGGTTTGAGACCCACGGCACCTGACCCCGTTCGACAAGGACGCGGGTGCTCCCGTGCCTGTCAGGTCCCTTGCCTGCGGCAAAGCCCCAGACACGCTTTGGGCGTGGCGCGGCTTCGCCGCGCCACGCCCAACTGGCACAGGGCATTCCCTGAATGGCCGAAGCCAGGCGGGAGTGCCCCGCCTGCCTTTCAATGGTGGTTTTTCAGAACGCCCGGATCAGTCGTCCGCACGCACGGTCTGCCGTTGACGGCCCAGACCTTCGATTTCCAGCTCCATCACGTCACCCGGTTTCAGATAGATCGGATCAGGCTTGATCCCCATGCCGACGCCCGGCGGGGTTCCTGTCGCGATCACATCGCCCGGATGCAGGGTCATCAACTGGCTGAGGTGGGCAATGATTTCCGCCACCGAGAAGATCATCTTGCCGGTGGTGCCACTTTGCATGCGCTGACCGTTCACATCGCAGGACAGCGACAGGTTCTGCGGATCGGCAACCTCGTCCCGGCTCACCAGCCAGGGACCGATCGGACCAAAGGTGTCGCAGCTTTTTCCCTTGGTCCATTGTCCGGTCAGCTTGATCTGGAAATCCCGCTCAGAGACATCGTTGACCACGCAATACCCGGCCACATAATCCAGCGCGTCTTCTTCGCTCACGTATTTGGCGGTCTTGCCGATCACCACGCCCAGTTCGACCTCCCAGTCGCCAGCGACCGAGCCGCGCGGCAGCACCACATCGTCATTGGGCCCAACAATGGCCGAGGTCGCTTTCATGAACAGGATCGGATGTTCCGGGATCGACATCCCGGCCTCTTCGGCGTGGTCCGAATAGTTGAGACCAATGCAGAGGAACTTGCCCACGCCGCCGACGCAGGGCGCCAGGTCCACATTGCCTTCGACCACGGGTAGGGCCGCCACATCCAGTGCCGCCAGCTTCGCCAGGGCGGCATCATCCAGGGTTGCGCCTGTGATATCCTCTACATGATCCGACAGATCGCGGACCGTTCCATCGGCCGCCAGCATCCCCGGACGCACAGTGTCTCCCACGCGATATCGCAGCAGTTTCATTCTATTCTTCCCGTCTTGTTGGTTGTCTTCGTCAGATCAGCTCGACACGTAGCCGGCCACCACCTGCAACAGCTTAAAGGCCGTCGCGGCGTCGTTTTCCACCACGGCGAGGAACTCTTCCTCGCCGATACGCAGACAGGTCAGATCCGTCTGCGCGATCATGCTGAGCGCACGGGGCTCCTTGCGGATCAGCCCCAGTTCCCCGACCAGCCGCCCCGGGCCAACCGTGGCAATCAACCGGTCCTCTTCGCCATCCTGTGGCAGGAACAGCCCCGCTTCGCCTTCGGTGATCATATAGGCACCGTCGCTGGCATCGTCGTCTTTCAAAAAAACCGCATCGCCCGCCTTGGCCTCGTACCAGCGCGCGCCAAAGGCCAGCAGCCGCAGCTGGCGCCGGTTGAGACCTGAGAAAAGCTCGGATTGTTCCAGCGCCCGCAGTTTGCGCGCCAGATCTTGGCTGGCGGCGCTGTCGGCCACGGCGACCTCCTGCATCTGGTCGCTGACCAGCCGCCCCTGGCGCAACTGGTAGAAAACATCGAAGACTTCGGAGCGTTCGAAATCGCTGTCGAGATAGACCAGCGTCGTCTCCGGCAACAGCTTGCGCAGGTTCTTGTGCACCGAAACGCGGGTTTCCAGATCGTAACTCGCCAGCGCCGATTCCAGGATCAGGATATCGGGCCGTTTGATCGTCGCACGGGCAAAGGCCAGCGGTTCGGCAAAACTGGCAGGCAAGCCCTGCCCGCCCAGCGCCACCGGCAGATCAAAGATCAGTTCGACCACCATGTTGCGGGTGCCATTTTCCACCAGCACGTCCGACACCAGCTTGCGCAGCTCGTCGCCTCGGGCGCCCGCAGTGTCGGAGATCTTGCCGAACATGGCGTTCTCCATCACCGTCAGACCGGGAGCAAAGCTGCTGTCGTCGATACGGACAAAGATGTCCTCAAGCGTTTCCATCAGCTCGTCCGCGTGGCTGCGGCGGAACTGCAGGATGCGGTCCTGCATTTCCTGACTGAAGGCCGGGCCGATCTGCTCGGCCGAGATGCTGAAGGGCACGATCAGCATCTGTGCCAGCTCGTCCCGGTCCAGCGCATCGACGCCCTTGCTGCGGGTCTTGTCCACCAGCGCCAGCGCCGCCTCATAGGCCGACGGTTCCAGCCCCAGTTTGCGGAACAGCGGATGGCCGGTACCATCGATACCAAAGATCTGCCGCAGCATGTCCACCACGTCCTGTGTCAGCGTCACAAGGTCGGTGTCCAGCTTCAGCTCGCGCAGCCGGTCCAGAAAATTGACGTGGCGTTTCAGCACCGCTTCGGTGATCGGCTCGCGCAGGGTGGCATACAGCAGGTTTTCCGCCACCGGCAGCGCCGGGTTATAGCGGTCGGGCGCAAAGAAATGCGCTTGCGCCTCCAGTCCAGCCTTTTCAATGGCCGCCTGCACCTTGGGCCGCAGATCGATCAGGCTGGCGGTCAGGCGCGGATGCGCGTTGCTGTCGAATTTCTGGTCCATGCCGCGCCGAAACAGGGCGGTATCGGTGCCGATGCCCGACACCAGCTGCACCCACCAGTCGCGCAATTCCGCCTCGGTCGAGAACCCCGCAAGCGATGGGTCCAGCCAGGCCGCATCGTAGGGGTCGGGACTGTTGCCCGCCCTCAACGCCGCATCCAGCTGCAACATGTCTCGGGCCTCACCCTGCGGGCGCTGCCGCATCGGCATCATGACGTTGTCCCCGAAAGAGCCCCGAAACAGAACCGGCCGCGAGGTCGCATGACCGATGCGCGAAGCAACGATGGCCTGATGCACCTCGCGCAGATCAAAGGTTGCGACCGTCACGGCGCCCGCCGCAGGCAGCACTTCACGGGTCAGCAATTCGGCCATGGCGCGGCGGTCTTCCTCGGAGGGGGCAGCAATGCCGATGACCTTTCCGGCGGGCAGCGTGGCGGTCAGATCCTCCAGCACGAGATTGCCATCGGCATCGCGCACGCTGACGTCTTTCAGCTCGATATCGCCCTTGAGGCGCGGAATATCGTCAGGTTCGCCGGTCATCAGCGCTTCATCGACCATGCCCGGCGGCGCGAAACGTTCCAGGATCACCTCCCAGCGCAGCGACATGTCCTGCGTCTGGTTGTAATATGTCAGCAGTTCCTTCCAGGGCGAGGCGATATCCTTGTACGCCGCCAGCGCCGCCACCAGCGCGCCCAGTGATACCTTGCCCTGCAGCACCAGGAAGCCGCCCACGGCGTAAAAGAAGAATGGCGTCAGCTGGGTGATGAAGTTGTTGAGGAACTTCATGAAGAATTTTTTCTGGTAGATATCGAAACGGATATCATAAAGCCGCCCCAGCCGGTCGGTGATCACCGCCATCCGGTAGCGCCAGCCGCCATTGATGCGCAGCGTGGCGGCACCTGCTGCGCTTTCGCCGATTTCCGAGGCCAGCGCCCGCACCTCTTTGATGCGCTCCTTGTTCAGAAGGTTGATGCGCCGCTGCAGCATCGGGATCAACCAACCCTGAAGCGGGATCAGTGCCACGGCGGCCAGACCGAACCAGAAGCTTTGCACAAACAGGAAATAGAGGATGGTCAGCATCTGCCCGGCCTGCAACACCGGCTGGCTGACGGCATCGCCCATCAGACCGCCCATCGGCTCGGATTCCGATGTCACCATCGACACCAGTTCGCCCTGGCTGACCCGTTCGAAATAGGGCTGCGGGAACCGCAAAACGCGGGCGATCAGCTGATAGCGGAACCGGCGCAGCATCCGTTCGGCCAGAACCCCCTTCATGGTGTTGATGCGCATTTTCAGCAGACCGTGCATCAGCACCGACACCAGAAAGGCCACGCAAAGGATCCACAGGAAAGTCAGCTTGTCGAAGGAATACCCCAACACCGCAATCGTGTCGGTCTCGGCACCAATCGCATCGTTGATGATACGCTTGGGCAGTTCCAGCGTCAGGTACAAAAGCGGAAACAGGCAGGCCGTGACCACCAGAAGCACGAGCTGATCACGTTTGGAATACTTCCAGATAAAACGGAACAAAGAACGTTCTATGAGACAGCTCCGGATAGGCGTCTGAAATTCGGTACAACATATGCCTAGCGCGGTTTACCTGTGACAGGCAATGGCAACTGCACCAAAGCCCGTTTTGGCCTGTCGTCGCGGCACAAGGGCACGCAGCATTTGCCATGGCCGCAAAAAAACGTAAGGTTCCCGGACAGTATAGATGACAGGGGACTGTTTTGCCGGAGCATACCGGAACATTATTGCTGCTGCTCTGCCTGATGCAGGTCAAACATATGTTCGCAGATTTCTTTCTGCAGACACCAAAGATGCTGTCGGGCCGCGGCGAATACCTGCACAGCGGTCGTGCGCAGCATGCCGGAGTTCACACGCTGGGTTCCATTCTGGTCTTCGTGCTGATGGGCGCGCCCGTCCTGTTCATCCTGATCACCTGCGTGCTGGAATGGATCGTGCATTTCAACATCGATTACTGCAAGGCGCGCTATTCCGACAGCAAGAAACTGACGCCGCAACAGGCGGCTTTCTGGCGCGCTGCCGGTACCGATCAGGCGCTGCACCAGCTGACCTATATCGCCATGGCCGCCGCCTGGCTGAAATACGCGACCTAGGGCACAACCTGCCTAAGGGACAACCGGTCTGTCCCGCTTGATCGTGCGCAGGACCACGTTGGTCTGGGCGCTGGCCACCGCAGGCAGGCGGAACAGGAACTCCTCCAGAAACCGGTTATAGGCCTCCAGATCCGGCGCCAGAACCCGCAGGTGATAATCCGACTGGCCGGTGGTCGCAAAACACTCCTGCACCAGCGAATTGTTCTCAACCGCGCGGATGAACTCCTTCAGCTTTTCCGGATCATGCCGCGTCAGCTGCACATGCACCATGGCGTGAAAGCCAAGCCCCATGGCCGCCGCATTCACCACCGCGCCATAGCGTTCGATCACACCGGCCTCTTCCAGCGCGCGCACCCGCCGCCACAGGGCAGAAGGAGACATGCCTACCGTCTCGGCCAGATCCGCATTGGAAATACGCGAATCCTCCTGCAACAGGGTCAATATACGGCGGTCGCGGTCGTCCAGCTTCATTGTAACGGTTATCCAGTTCAAAATAGCGATCAACACCGGTTAATTTATCCACAAATCACCAAAACACCAGTAGATGTGGCAAAATTTTCCGCCCTAAATGGATTATCCTTTCGCGATCACAGACTACCCGCGCGAGGACTCCCCGATGACCAAGCTGAGCCACGACTTCCGCAGCTACCAGCTCGATGACCGTTACGAGATGACCAAGGGCCGCGTGTTCCTCACCGGCACGCAGGCGTTGGCGCGGATCATGCTGGACCAGTCCCGCCGCGATCAGAACGCCGGGATGAACACCGCCGGTTTCGTCTCGGGCTATCGCGGCTCGCCGCTGGGGGCCGTGGACCTGGAGTTCTGGCGCTCGCGCAAGCGGATGGAAGAGGCCAAGGTCAAATTCATGCCCGCCGTGAACGAGGATCTGGGCGCCACCGCCGTTCTGGGCGCGCAGCAGGCGGTTCTGGATCCCCATTGCGAGGTCGAGGGCGTCTTTTCCATGTGGTACGGCAAGGGGCCGGGCGTCGACCGTTCTGGCGATGCACTGAAGCATGGCAACGCCTATGGATCGTCCGAAAAGGGCGGCGTGCTGGTGGTTGCGGGCGACGACCACGGCTGCGTCAGCTCCTCGATGCCGCACCAGTCGGACGTCGCCTTCATGGCCTGGTTCATGCCGGTTCTGAACCCGGCTGATGTCTCCGAATTCCTGACATTTGGCGAATACGGCTTTGCCCTGTCGCGCTATTCCGGCACTTGGGTCGGCTTCAAGGCCGTGTCGGAAACCGTCGAAAGCGCGCGGTCCGTGGAATTGCAGCCGGACCGTGAATTTGTTCTGCCCGAGCTGCCGCCCTACCCCGGCGGGCTGCACATCCGCCGCGCCGATCTGCCCTCGCCCGAGATCGAGACCCGCATACAGGCCAAGATCAAGGCGGTGCGCACCTTTGCCGAGGCCAACCCGATCGACCGGCGCATCTATGACGTCGAGGATGCCAAGTTCGGTTTCGTCACCACCGGCAAGGGGCATCTCGACCTGGTGGAGGCACTGCGCCTTCTGGGTCTGGATGAGGCCGCCTGTCGTCGGCTGGGTATCGACATCTACAAGGTCGGCATGGTCTGGCCGCTGGCCCGCCCCGAGGCGCTGCGCTTTGTGAACGGCAAGGAAGAGGTACTGGTCGTCGAGGAAAAACGCGGCATCATCGAAAGCCAGTTCAAGGAATATTTCTACGACTGGCCCGGCGACAAGCCCAAGAAAATGGTCGGCAAATACGACAGCAAGGGCGAGCCGCTGATCCCATGGACCGGGGAACTCAGCCCGCTGCAACTGGCACCCATCGTGGCCGCGCGGCTTGATGCGTTCTTCCCTGAGGAAGGTCTGCCCGCCAAGGCCGCCGCGCTGACCGCTGAGCCGCCCAAGCTGATCAACGTGCCCGGCGCCACCCGCACGCCCTATTTCTGCTCGGGCTGCCCGCACAACACCTCGACCAAGCTGCCCGAGGGCTCCAAGGCATTCTCCGGCATCGGCTGCCATGTGATGGCCAGCTGGATGGACCGCGAAACCGCAGGCTATGCCCAGATGGGCGGTGAAGGTGTGCCCTGGGCCGTTGCCTCGCAGTTCAACGGGAACAAGCACGTGTTCCAGAACCTGGGCGAGGGCACCTGGTATCACTCGGGCAGCCTTGCCATCAGGCAAGCGGTCGCGGCGAAAACCAATATCACCTACAAGATCCTCTATAACGATGCGGTCGCCATGACCGGTGGTCAGCCGGTGGACGGGCCGGTCAGCGTTTCGGGCATCGCCCAGACCTGCCGCGCCGAAGGGGTGGACCGCATCGCGCTGGTCTCGGACGACATCGGTAAGTTCAGCCGCGCCGATTTTCCGGCAGGCACATCGTTCCACGACCGGGAAGAAATGGACGCGGTACAGCGTGAACTGCGTGAAATCCCCGGCGTCACCGTGCTGATCTATGAACAAACCTGCGCCACCGAGAAACGCCGCCGCCGCAAGCGCGGCAAGATGGAAGACCCCAAGAAATTCGCCTTCATCAACGATCTGGTCTGCGAAGGCTGCGGCGATTGTTCGGTGGAATCCAACTGTCTCAGCGTGGAGCCGAAAGAGACGCCCTTTGGACGCAAGCGCAAGATCAACCTCTCCTCCTGCAACAAGGATTTCTCTTGCCTCAACGGCTTTTGCCCCAGCTTTGTCACCGTTGAAGGTGGCGAGCGGCGCAAGAAGCAGCCCGCCGGTCTGGATGCAGACCAGCTGGTGGCCCGCCTGCCCGCCCCGGACCTTCCCTCCCTCGCCGAGCCGTTCGATCTGCTCGTCACCGGGGTGGGCGGCACAGGCGTTGTCACCGTCGGCGCGCTGATCACCATGGCCGCGCACCTTGAGGGCAAGGGATCGAGCGTGCTGGACTTCACCGGCTTTGCGCAGAAATTCGGCACCGTTCTCAGCTATATCCGCCTGTCAAACGCGCCCGAAACGCTGAACCAGGTGCGTATCGATCAGGCCGCTGCCGATGCGGTCATTGGCTGCGATGTGGTGGTGTCCTCCGCCCCCAAGGCCTCGGCCCATTATCGCGCGGGCACCAAGGTGGTGCTGAACCGCGCCGAGATGCCCACGGGCGATCTGGTGCTGCGCCGCGATGCCGACCTGATGACAGGCCTGCGCGAAAAGGAGATCGAAGCGGTGGTTGGCGCCCAGAACCTGTCGGGCTTCAACGCCAACGAGGCGGCCGAGGCGCTGCTTGGCGATGCGGTTCTGGCCAATGTGATGATGCTCGGCTTTGCCTGGCAGAAGGGGCTGGTGCCGGTCAGCGGGTCGGCCCTGTCACAAGCCATCGAACTCAACGGTGTGGCCATCGATAAGAACCACCTCGCCTTTGCCATTGGCCGCGCCATGGCGGTTGATCCCGGTCTCGTCAGCCAGCTCTACGACGAAACCCCGGACCAAGGGGAAACGCTGCAGCAGATGATCGATCGCCGCGCCGCCTTCCTGACCGAATATCAGGACGCGGCCTACGCAGAGCGGTATCGCGAAACGCTGGTGTCGTTGCGCAGCGCCCTGCCCACCGAAGCGCAGGACGAACTGATCGAGAAGGCCGCGAAATCCCTGTTCAAACTGATGGCCTACAAGGACGAATATGAGGTCGCGCGTCTGCTGACCGCAGACAGCTTCAAGGAGCAGATCGCGGAGGAATTCGATGGCAACTATTCAGTCAAATACCATCTCGCGCCGCCTCTGCTGGCGCGCGGCAAGGACAGCCGGGGCCGCCCGAAGAAAAGCGCCTTTGGCGCCTGGCTACGCCCGGCTCTGTCGGTGATGGCCAAGGCCAAGGGCCTGCGTGGCAGCGCGTTCAACCCCTTTGGCTATCACGCCGAGGCCCGCCTGCACCGCGACCTTCTGGACTGGTACGAGGCGGCGATGACCAAGGTCGCACGTGCCTATGGCGCGGACCGGCACGACACCTGCGCCGACATCCTGGCAGCACCGATGGAGATCCGGGGCTATGGCCCAGTCCGCATGGAGGCCGCCGCCAAGGTGCGCCAAGAGGTCGACCAACAGCTCGGCCAGCTCTGAGCGCCGTCTCTCCCGATCAAGGGCGCGCGTGCCTCTGCGCAGCGCGCCCTTTTTTGATCCAAAACTCTTGCTTATCCAGCACAGCTTTCCACTGCCCCGGATTGAAAACGCCTCTCCCATCGGGCTGCACAGTGCGACCGATTGCGGCCAGTGCCGGATTGGCAATTGTAAAAGTAGCCACAGAAATGCATAATTTTCGAACGATGGGTGACTTCGTTCCGATAAGGATGCAACGCGCCTTGGGAAACCGGCCAAGCAGTGCCGGGACACGCACACCAGACGGTTCGGAAAGGGCCTGCCTGTATGCCAACTGAAATGAACATCCTTCTGGTCGAAGACAGCGACCTGGATGCGATGATCCTGGAACGTACTCTGAAACGGCTTGATCTTCCGGCAACCGTCGTGCGGGCGCGTGACGGCGTCGAAGCACTGGATATCCTGGCGGGCACAGCCCCGGGGATATCAATCGAAAGCCCGTTCCTTATCCTGCTGGATATCAACATGCCGCGCATGAACGGCCATGATTTTCTGAGCGCCCTGCGCGCCAACCCGGACACGGCAGATCAGATCGTCTTCATGTTCACCACATCAGACAATCACGCGGACATTGCCGAAGCTTATAAGCACAATGTCAGCGGATATTTCATCAAACCCCAGGGTGCGGCCGAGCTGAAGACGCTACTGACCTCTCTTTTCCGGTTTTGGGAGATTTGTCAGCCGCCGGTGCCCAGCCCCGCCTAGGCGATGGTCGCCAGACCCGGTCGTCTCAGACGTCCCAGTATCTTTCCGTGTAGATGGCGAATTCTTCCAGCTCCTCCGGCAGGGGTTCTTTGCCGGTGAAGACCCGCAGGTAATGGGGCGTCATCTGCAACCGTTCCTTATGGCTCTCGTTCGGCTCCGCCATGTCATAGCCAAGCTGCATGTAGTAAAGAACCTTGGCCCGGGTCTTTGCCTCCAGCTCCGGATAGCCATAGCGGGAGAACATGTCGCTAAGCGCTTTCACCCGCCGTGCATCGGAACGGTCCAGCAGGCTGCGCACCTTGCCCGAGCGCCGCGCCCAGTCCCGCACCGCGAAATCGAGCGCGGTATTGAACAGATCCGGGTTGGCAATGCAGTGAAAGACGTTCAGCACCGCGCCCGTGATCGCGGCGGCAGGGGCTTCGGTCTGGGCAACCATCGCGGCGGTATTGGTCTGCTCCCACGTCTGCAACAGCGCATCCAGAAGATCCTGCCGCGATTTGAAATACCAGTAGAAGGAGGAACGCGACACGCCCATGCGCTCAGCCAGGGCCAGCACCTTGACCTGCTCAACCCCGTGGCTGATCAGCACATCCATCGCCACATTCAGCCAGTCGGCCCGGGTAACCTTGACATTGCCGGTCAGGGGTTCGGCGGTGGGATCATCCCGGTGCAGGATCGGTTTGGGGGGCATGGACAGAACACCTCGTGACGTGCGCCAATCAGGGCACCAAACATCCTGCGGCGCCCACCGCGCCTTGTCCACCGCATTTGACGGTGTTGCGACATTTGTCTCAGTTTAAGGCCAGGGCACCTGGACTCTCGAAATCGTGTCAGTCCATCGCGCGGGCCCGCACCGCCCGCGAACAAACGGTCATTGAGCACCCACATTATGTATGCGAGCCTTCACCCTGGGACGGTTTCGAAGGTGACATGAAATGAGCAATGCCTGCACAGTGAGATGCCGCGAGAACATCCGCGGTCATGCCATCTGCCACCGCAAGGGAAACGAGAATACCCGCCCGATTGCCTTGGAGAAAAACCAATGAGCGTGACAGTCCGAGCGTTCAGGGCAGAAGATGCAGAGGCATTCCGCACTCTTCACCGGGCCTGCCTCGCGTATTACCAGATTGCCCCGGCCACCCATGATCAGGAGGAGCGGGTGCTTTCACTGCTCCGCGCCGAAAGGCACATGGCGTGCCATCTGGCCTTTGATGGCACCCAGCCCGTCGGGTTCGCCACATGGGGACTAAGCTTCCCGGCCGGCCCGGGCATATCATTGGTCATGAAAGAGCTGTTTGTTTCTCCGACCGCACGACAGAAAGGTGTCGGAAAAGCATTGTTATCCGCCCTCATCGATGTGGCACGTCGCGAGGGCTGCACACGTTTTGACTGGGCCACAGACGGCACCAACGGTGGCGCACAACGATTTTATGAGGCGCTTGCAGCACCGAAAATGACCAAGCAGAGTTATCGCGTAGCCGAAACGGAATTTGACGCCTTTCAAGCCCGAATTGAGCCCAAGTAGCGCCTGATTAAATCCTGATATTGGCTCCGAACTCGGGCTGTCAGGACGTGCCATCGCTGCGCGAGACCTCCTCCTCTGCCCTCCCGGCCTACAACTGCGAACTTGGACGCTCCCGAATGGCCTCTTGCCAGGCCAGCGTGGCCGTGTTGGCTTCGGGCACGCGCATCTTGATCACGCGAGCAAAGTCGACAAAGACGAAGGCCGAAATATCCGCCAGCGTGAAATGATCAGTGGCAAGGAAGGGGCTGTCCTGCAGACGCTCTTCCAAGAGATCAAAGAACCGCGCAGTCCGCGCCTGTCCGCGTTCGGCCAGCTCAGGGATCTGGGCATAGTGATCAGGGCCCGGAATAGCGCGGTTTTCAAACGCCGGGTGGGTGTTGCGCAGCGCCTCGGCCACGGGGGCGCCGCCCTGCTGTTCCACGATGGCATTCCACATCAGCACCAGCCCTTTTTCATCGGCGGTGCGTCCCATCAACGGCGGTTCCGGATGCGCCGCCTCCAGATAGGCGGCGATGCCAAGGTTCTCGGTCAGGACAGTGCCCGTATCGGTGACCAGTACCGGGATCGTCGCGCGTGGGTTCACCGAAAGAAAGGCCGCGTCCAGCTGCTCTCCCTTGGCGATGGAGATGTCATGGGTTTCGGGGCTCAGCCCCTTCTCCGCAAGAAACATCCGCGCCCGACGCGGGTTCGGCGCGGTGGAGCAATCGTAGAAAATCATGGCAGCCTCCCTCTGTTACCGCCAGCCTAGGGGCAGGGCAGCACGTGAGGCCAGCATGACGGAGCGTCGCGCGGATCAGGCGTCGCGGCGGTAGATGAAGCAGCGCCCCTCGACGGCGTCCGGCGGCAGGGGCATTTCGCGCAAGCTGTCAAAATACATCCGGTCCGAGGACACCATCATGCCGCCCACCGCCAGCAGCGGTTCGATGAGCGGCGACACCAGCCGGGCAAAGGCATCGTTCTTGGCGCGGTTGTGACCGCCCAGATCCGCGTGGATCAGACTGGCGGTCGCACCGAACCGTTCCACGGCTGCCGGTAGCGTTTCACGCACATCGCCAAGGATCGTCAGTTCCTCGGGCGGGGTGCTGTCAGGATGCGAGGCAACAGCGCGTTCGAAGACATAGATATCCCGGCCGGTGATATTGTGCTTCATGTGGTGGTAGGTGCGCCCGTTCCCAAGCCCCAGCTCAAAGACCGGGCCGCTCATACCAGCGGTTTCGGCAATGGCGTAATCCAGACAGGCACGCTGGGACACCATGCGATCGATAAAAAGGTCCAGACGGGTGATCATGTTACGGTCTCCTTGCACGCCATGGCCGCGCGGCGGCCAATCCCGTGCAGATGTGTCAGACTTTTACGCAAATGTGTAGCGAATAGCGAAAACGGCCCGAGCGCCTTCACAATTGCGTAAAGACCCCACCGGCGCGTCATATTTCCCGCATCTGGGGCTGCTATCTGCGAATGGGGTTTGACTAGTGCCCGTAGGCCGCGCGATGGTGGGGGAAAAAACAGGGAAACGGGAAGATCATGAAGAGACATCACCGGACCTCAGACGGGTTGAACTGAATGGCGCCGCTGTTGTCAGTCGAGGGCCTCAGCATCGGCTTTGGCCGGGATGAAGCTGTCGTGCGCGATGTTAGTTTTGACGTTGCCCCCGGCGGCACCCTGGCGCTGGTCGGGGAAAGTGGTTCCGGCAAGACGATCACCTGCCGCGCCGTGCTGCGCATTCTGCCACGTGCCGCCCAGATCCGTTCTGGCCGCATCACCCTCCACGGCGGCGACGCGCCGCTGGAGCTGAGCCGCCTTGGCGAACGGCGCATGCGGGATGTGCGCGGCAACCGGATCGCGATGATCTTTCAGGAGCCGATGCGCTCTTTGTCGCCGTTGCACCGGATCGGCAACCAGGTCTCCGAAGTTTTATGGCTGCACGAAGGCAAAAGCGAAGCCGCCGCCCGCAAGGAAGTTCTGGAGTGTTTCGAACGGGTCGGTTTTCCCGAGCCGCAACGCACCTATGACTCGTACCCCTTTGAATTGTCCGGGGGCATGCGCCAGCGGGCGATGATCGCCATGGCGATGGTGGCAAAACCCGATCTTCTGATCGCGGATGAGCCGACCACGGCGCTGGACGTGACAACGCAGGCACAGGTTCTGGGCCTGATGAAGGAATTGCAGCGCGACACCGGCATGGCGATGATCCTTGTGACCCACGATCTGGGCGTCGTTGCCAATATGGCCGAAGAGGTCGTGGTCATGCACAAGGGCCGGGTGATGGAAGCTGGTCCTGCTGCACCGATCCTTTCGGCACCCGCGCATGCCTACACCCGGGCGCTGATCAACGCCGCGCCCAAGATCCCCGCCGCCACGCAGGCTGTGCCGCCAGAGCCCAAGGAAGATCTGATCCTTGAGCTGAAATCGGTGTCCAAGACCTACACCCTGCGCGCCGGAAAGGGCTGGGCTGCCCCCACTCTTATACACGCCTGTCGCGGCGTCGATCTGAAACTGCCACGCGGCAAGACGCTGGCCATCGTCGGCGAAAGCGGCTCTGGCAAGACCACCGCCGCCCGCATCGCGCTTGGCGCCGAACCGCCGGATCCCGGCGGCGAGGTTCTGTTCCGCCCCGATCCGGATGGCGAGATCGTCAAGGTTCACCAGATGGACCGCGCCGCCCGCACCGCGTTTCAGCGCGAGGCGCAGATGGTGTTTCAGGATCCCTATTCCTCGCTCAGCCCGCGCATGCGCATCGCGGACACCATGACCGAGCCGCTGGAGATCCACGGTATCGGCACCTCCGCCGACCGCCGCGACAAGGCAGCAAAGATGCTGAAGACCGTCGGCCTTGGCCCCGAGATGCTGCAACGCTATCCGCATGCCTTTTCCGGCGGCCAGCGCCAGCGCCTGTCGATTGCCCGTGCGCTGATGCTCGACCCCTCGCTGATCGTCTGCGACGAGCCGACCTCGGCTCTGGATGTGTCGGTGCAGGAACAGATCCTACGGCTCTTGGAAAACATTCAGGAACAGCAGGGGCTGTCCTATCTCTTTATCAGCCACGATCTGGCGGTGGTGGCGCGGATCGCCGATGAGGTCGCGGTGATGCGGCGCGGGCTGATCGTCGAGCAGGCTCCACCGCAGACGCTGTTCCACAACCCGCAGCACCCCTACACCAAGGCGCTGATCGCAGCGCAGCCGGAACCCGATATCGGGCGCCCGATCAATCTGGATCTGGTTTCGCAAGGCGCCGGCGCGCCGGACAGCTGGCCCGAACATTTCAGATTCACAGGAGCCGAGGCCCCGCCTCTGGTCATCCTGGAACCCGGACATAAGGTACGTTGCCATGTTTAACGCCCCGAAACCCGCGACAAAACGAACCGCCCTGAAACCCGTGCTGGCCATCGCGCTGGCCGCACTTCTGGCACCGCTCGCCGCGCTGGCAGGCACGCTGCCCACCCCGCAGGAAAGCGCCTTCTGGGATCAGGAGGTCGCCTCTGGCAACCTGCCCAAGGCGGCAGAGCGCCTGCCGGATACGCCGCTTGTGGTCAATCTGGAGGCAAAGGGCCGCGCCTTTGGCGTGCAGGGCGGTGCGCTTAACACCATGGTGACCCGGTCAAAAGACATCCGCCAGATGGTGGTCTATGGCTACGCGCGGCTGGTCGGCTATGACGCGGATTACAAACTGCAATCGGATATCCTGCTGGGCTATGAGGAAGAGGACAACAAGCGCTTTACCTTGCATCTGCGCCCCGGGCACCGCTGGTCGGACGGGTCTCCCTTCACCTCGGCGGATTTCGAATACTGGTGGAAGGACATTGCCAACAATCCGCTACTGAGCCCGGCCGGGCCGCCGGAATTTCTGCGCGCCGAGGGAGAGCTGCCCGAGGTCACATTCCCAGATGAGACCACCGTCGTCTTTGAGTGGCAGAACCCGAACCCCAGCTTTTTGCACCATCTGGCGCAGGCGCGCCCGCCCTTCATCTACCGGCCCTCGGCCTATCTGAAGCAGTTCCACGCCGATTACGCCGACCCGGCCAAACTGGCCGAGGAAGTGGATTACGCCCGCGTCAAAAGCTGGGCGGCGCTGCACAACAAATACGACAACATGTACAAGTTCGACAATCACGAGCTGCCCACCCTGCAGCCGTGGATGAACGCGACGGCGGGCAAGAAGATCCGCCACTTGTTCGTGCGCAACCCCTATTACCACCGGATCGACGCCAAGGGCGTACAGCTTCCCTATATCGACACGGTGGAGATGGAGATCGTCTCGGGCGGGCTGGTGGCTGCCAAAGCCAACGCCGGAGAGGCAGACCTTCAGGCGCGTGGTCTGGGTTTTCGCGACATTCCGATCCTGCGCAAGGGCGAAGCCGACGGCGGCAACTACAGGACCTTCCTCTGGGGCACTGGCACCGCCTCGCAGATCGCGATCTATCCGAACCTCAACGTAAACGATCCGATCTGGCGCAAACTGCTGCGCGATGTCCGGGTGCGCCGCGCCCTGTCGGTCGCCATCAACCGCGCCGCCATCAACAAATCGCTCTATTTCAAACTGGCCAAGCCCGGCGCCATGACCGTGCTGGAAAAAAGCCCCTTCTTCGATCCCGCCCTGCGCGAAGCCTGGGCGCAGTTCGATCCCGATCTGGCCAATCAGCTGCTGGATGAGGCCGGGCTGACCGAAAAGGATGGCTATGGCATCCGCCAACTGCCCGACGGGCGTCCGATGGAGCTGATCGTGGAAACCGCCGGAGAGCGGCAGGAAGTCGAAAACGCCCTGCAGATCATCACCGATGATTGGCGCGACGTGGGGGTCAAGCTGGTGATGCGTCCGCTCGATCGCGACATCCTGCGCAACCGGGTGTTCTCAGGCACCACTGCGGCCTCGGTCTGGTACGGCTGGGACAACGGCCTGCCGCAGCCCTATACCTCGCCCGCCTATCTGGCGCCAACCGATCAGGTCTTTCTGGCCTGGCCGAAATGGGGGCAATATTACCAGACCGGCGGAGAGGTCGGCGAAGCGCCCGATATGGAACCCGCCCAGCGCCTGATGGAGCTGGCACATGACTGGCGGATCGCCACCACTGAAGCGGAACGGATCGCCGCCTGGAAAGAAATGCTGAAAATCCATTCCGAGCAGGTCTACGGCATTGGCCTTGTGGCCGAGGCGCCGCAGCCCGTGGTGGTATCAAACCGCCTGCGCAACGTGCCAGAACGCGGCATCTGGGCCTGGGACCCCGGCGCTCATTTTGGAGTCCACCGCATGGATGAGTTCTTCTTCGAGGATGGTCAGGGCTGATGGAAATCCTGCGCTACGCCATATACCGCTTCGGCACCATGCTGCTGACGCTTTGGGTGGTGTCGGTGCTGATCTTCGTGATCATCAACCTGCCACCCGGCGATTACCTGTCCAACCAGATCGCCGAGCTGCGTGCCAGCGGTCAGACCGCAGGCGTGGCCAAGGCAGAGTTCCTGCGCACGGAATACGCCCTCGACAAGCCCATGTGGCAGCAGTATTTCATCTGGGCGGGCTTCATGCCAGGCCCGCACGGCTTCTCAGGCCTCATTCAGGGCAATTTCGGCTGGTCCTTCGAATTCGACCGCCCGGTGGCCGAAATCGTCGGTGACAGCCTGTGGCTGACGGTTCTCGTCAATCTCGCAGCGGTTCTTTTTGTTTATATGGTGGCCCTGCCGCTGGGAGTTCTGGCGGCGGCGCGCTCGCGCACCTGGGTGGATTACACTTCGGCCTTTGTCGGTTACCTCGGTCTGGCGACGCCGAACTTCCTCCTGGCGCTGATCCTGTTCTACTACGGCCATCGCTGGTTCGACCTGCCCATCGGCGGGCTGATGGACCCCATCTACGAGGGTGAGCCGATGAGCTGGGACAAGGTGAAATCGATCCTCATCCACCTGATCGTCCCGACTTTCGTCATCGGCACCTCGGGCGCCTCGGCGATGATGCAGCGGTTGCGCGCCAATATGCTGGACGAGCTGGGCAAACCCTATGTGGAAACCGCGATTGCCAAGGGCATGTCGCCTTCGCGGATGCTGGCGAAGTACCCGCTGCGGGTGGCCTTCAATCCCTTTGTCGCTGACATCGGCAACCTGCTGCCCTCGATGGTGTCGGGATCGGTTCTGGTCTCGGTGGTGCTGGGGCTGCAAACCATCGGGCCGGATCTGCTGCAAGCGCTGAAATCGCAAGACATGTTCCTGTCGGCCTTCATCCTGATGTTCGTCGCCCTTCTGACCCTGATCGGCACGATGATTTCGGACGTGCTGCTGGTCCTTCTGGATCCGCGCATCCGCTATGAGGGGCGTGACGCATGAGCAAGCTGCCCGACGGTCGTTATGTCGACGATGCCCCCTATGACGCCGAACAGTCCCTGCGCGAGCTGGAGCGCAAGGATCTGGATGCTCCGAACTGGGTGCTGATCTGGCGCAAGTTCAAGACGCACCGGTTGGGCCTGATCTCCGGCGCCTTCCTGCTGTTCTGCTATCTGATGCTGCCCTTTGTCGGCTTTGTCGCGCCCTATGGCCCGAACGAACGTCACAGCGAGCATCTCTATGCGCCGCCGCAGGAGATCAATCTCTTCCACGAGGGCGAGTTCCTCGGCCCCTTCATCTACCCGATGACCTCGGAGGCGAACCTGGAAACCTTCCAGTGGGAGTTCAAACCGGATCTGGACAACCCGCTGCGGCTGAAATTTTTCTGCGAAGGCAGCTCCTACGATATCGCCGGGCTGATCCCGGCCGACACCCATCTGGTCTGCGCGCCCGGCGCCGATGTGCCGCTGTTCCTTTGGGGTTCGGACCGGCTGGGCCGCGATGTCTTCAGCCGCATCCTTTATGGCGCGCAGCTGTCGCTGACCGTCGGTCTGATCGGGATCACGGTCTCCTTCGTTCTAGGCATCTTTTTCGGCTCTATTGCGGGCTATTTCGGTGGCCGGATCGACTGGGTGATCAACCGGGTGATCGAGATCCTGCGCAGCCTGCCGGAGCTGCCTCTGTGGCTTGCGCTCTCAGCAGCCGTGCCCTCGAACTGGTCTCCGGTGGCGGTCTTCTTCATCATCTCGGTGATCCTTGGCATATTGGACTGGCCCGGCCTTGCGCGCTCGGTGCGGGCCAAGTTCCTGTCCTTGCGCGAAGAGGAATACGTGCGCGCCGCCGAAATGATGGGCGCCACATCGGGCCGGGTGATCCGCAAGCATCTCTTGCCGAATTTCATGAGCCACCTCATCGCCTCGGCAACCCTGTCGATCCCGGCGATGATCCTGGGCGAAACCGCGCTTTCCTTTCTGGGCCTGGGCCTGCGCGCGCCCGCGGTCAGCTGGGGCGTGATGCTCAATGATGCGCAGAACCTCGCCAATATCGAGATCTACTGGTGGACCGCCATTCCCATGCTACCCATCGTGGTGGTAGTGCTGGCCTTCAACTTCCTTGGTGACGGCTTGCGCGACAGTCTGGACCCCTATCAACAATGACCCTGCTTGCCGCCCTTCCCGATCCCGCAAGCTATGCCATCACCGGCAGCGGGCACAGGCCCAGTGCCTTTGCGGTGACTGGGCTGGCCACTGCCTCTGTTGCTGCCGTCGGCGTGGAACTGGCCCGCTACATGAAGGTGGCAGGTCTTGCGCCCCGCGCGCCCGAAGTCACCGTGGATCAGCGTTTGGCGGCGCTGTGGTTCGGCTATAGTTTTCGCCCCGCAGGCTGGGAGATGCCATCGCTTTGGGATCCGATTGCCGGGGACTATCCCTGCGCCGATGGCTGGATCCGCCTGCACACCAACCTGCCCCATCACCGCGCCGCCGCGCTTCAGGTGCTCGGCTGCGAAGGCACGCCCGAGGCGGTGCGCACGGCCGTCAGCAAATGGGACGGCGACCTGCTGGAGCGCGAGATCGTCGCTGCTGGAGGCGTGTCGGCCACCATGCGCAGCCGCGAGCTGTGGCTGTCGCACCCGCAGGGGCAGGCAGTCGGCTCGGAACCGTTGGTACAATGGACCGCCCCCCGCGACGTCTCTCCGCGTGCGCGTCCTGAAGCCAGCGAGGCACGGCCGCTGGCCGGACTGAAGGTGCTGGATCTGACCCGGGTCCTGGCCGGGCCGATTGCCACCCGGACGCTGGCTGGATTTGGCGCCGAGGTGCTGCGGATCGACCCGCCCGGCTGGGATGAGCCGGGGGTGATACCGGATATTTCGCTGGGCAAGCGCATGGCCATGCTCGATCTGCGCAAGGACCCGGACCGGCGCCGTTTCGAGACGCTGTTGGCCAAATCCGATGTGCTGGTGCACGGCTACCGCCCCGGCGCCCTTGCAGGTCTTGGCTATGATCAGGCAACCCGCGACCGGATCGCCCCAAACCGGATTGAGGCAACGCTCAACGCCTATGGCTGGACCGGCCCCTGGGTGCGCCGCCGCGGCTTTGACAGTCTGGTACAGATGAGCGCGGGCATCGCCGATGCAGGCCGGATCTGGGCAGGCGCAGAGAAACCGACCCCGCTGCCGGTGCAAGCACTGGATCACGCCACCGGCTATCTTCTGGCTGCGGCGGTGATTTCCGCCCTCAGCCGGGCCACCGAGACCGGTAAGACCCCGCAGGCACGGCTGTCCCTGGCCCGCACCGCCGAGCTGCTTGCCAGCCTGCGCCCATCGCAGGGTGGCCCCTCCATCACCCAGGCCGAGGCGCAGGATTATGCACCTTCCCGCGAACATTCCGGATGGGGACCGGGTCTGCGCCTCAAACCGCCGCTTGCGCTGGGAGAGACCGGCATGCGCTGGGACCTACCCGCAGACAAATGCGGCTCTTCCGAGCCGGTCTGGACCAGCTGACCCTTAGCCATCTGGCATCTCCCTCAAGAACGGCAGACCGCCCGCGCCGTGCCCCTGCACGGCGCCCGGCCCACCCCCAGGCGGAGCGCAGAGGCGCTCAGGCGCGGGGGCGGGAGCGCCCCGTTCTCACGCACCGCGAATTTCAGAATTTATGCAGCACAGACCTATCGGTCGTCGCCGCCCCTGCCCTCATCGGCGTCCAGAAGATCGGCATCAATCGCCGCCTGCACGGCCCCCGCCGCCGCCTCCTTTTGCTGCGGGGTCAGGTTCTCGTTCTGATCCTCCGCAAGGCGCACCGTGACCTCGCGATGAGCGAACTTGATGCCTTCACGTGCGAACAGCTGGCGGATTTCCTCGTAGACCTTCTTGCGCACCAGCCACTGATCGCCCGGTTTGGTCATGAATTTCACCCGGATGATCATCGCCGAATCCTGCATCTCGATGACGCCCTGGGATTTCAGCGGCTGGATGAAATTGTCGCCAATGACCGGATCGTCCAACAGCTCCTGCCCCAGTTTCTTGATCAGCTTGCGGACCTTTTCCACATCGGTGTCATAGGTCACCCGCAAGGGCAGCTTCATCATCACCCAGTCGCGGGAATAGTTGGTCAGCACCCGGATTTCGCCAAAGGGAATGGTGTGCAGCGCGCCCAGATGGTGGCGCAACTGGAAGGACCGGACCGAGATCTTCTCGACCGTGCCTTTCACGTCGCCGATGTCGATATACTCACCCTTGCGAAAGGCATCATCGACCAGAAAGAAGGCGCCGGAAAAGATATCCCGCACCAGCGTCTGTGAGCCAAAGCCCACCGCCAGACCGACAACACCTGCACCGGCGAACAGCGGACTGACGTTGATCCCCAGTTGCATCAGCAGGATCAGAGCAATCGACACCACGACCACCGCCAGAATGGCGCCCCGGAACAGCGGCAGCAGCGTGGCAAGCCGACTGGCCCCGCCTGCGCCGCCTTCATCGCCCAGCTCGCTCTCGGGCATATCGCCGACTTCCTCGTCGATCTTGCTGTCGATCCAGATCCGCGAGACGCTGTAGATGATATAGCCGAGGAACAGGATCACCACGATGTCGAAGATCCGGTCAATGGCCGAATTGTCAGTCCAGTCAAGATCCGGGTTCCACACGTAGATCAGCGCCAGCGCCCCGCCGACAAAGGCCAGAACCCCGGCAACCCTGCGCGCCAGATCCTCATAGGTGGCAATCGGGTGGCGCTTTCGCATCGAAGCGGCGGCCGCCTCATCTGCTTCTACAGCCTCCCCGTCAGGGCCATCGGCGTCTTGCGCATCGCTGTCCTCTGGCTGAACCATTTGCGCGGGAAGACGCCGCCTGTCGGCATAGACTTCGATCCCGTAGTTGATGATCCCATAGACCACCAGGATCGAGGTCAGCACCATATAGGTGCCCGCCATCAGCGGGATCGACATCTCCCGCTCCAGCACCAGATCAAAGGCCAGCTGAAGCCAGCCAAAGACGATATAGGCCACGACCGCGGGCGCCCAGGCCACCGACAGCAGCCGCACCAGCCAGGAGCATTCCTCAGCATCGCGACCCGCGCGGATGGCGCGGCTGATGGCTCCGGCGTTAAAGGCGACAAGTGCCAGATTGCCGACAATCCCCAAAAGCGCCAACCCGCCATAGACGATGGCATAGACGTTGTAAGTCAGCCCGAAATCGCCGACCCAGGCGGCAAAGACGAGGGTCGAAATATCATAGGTCGCCAGCACCGAAGCCCAGATATAAAGCCGTTTGGCATCCCGGTCGGAAAACGCCGGTATCCGATATTGGCTAAGGTAGGGCGACAGCACCATGCGCCACAGGTCCGATATGGTCCGGGACAGGAAAAAGGCGGTATAGATCGCCAGCACCGTCAGCCGCACCGACGAATTGCCTGAGGAACCCAGCACAAGATAGGATCCCAGCAGAGCGATCCCCATCGAAAAGATCGTTCCCCCGACGCCCAGCAGGAAGCGAAAGAACAAAAACGGCATTTTCTCGCGATAGCCTTCGGGCTTTTCCTTGGTGCGCTGCACCACGTGGTGCAGCGCAAACCTCTTGCCGTAGAGCTCAACGGTGACCCAGCGCCCCAGAAACAGGAACAGGAGGCTCCAGAACAGGATTTCCGCATAGGTGGCGATCCGGCCATCGGGGCTGGTCTGGCGCAGGATGTATTTCATCTCAAAGATGGAATAGGGCAGCGCCTCCAAACGACTGCGCAATTCGGCCCGGAAGATATCCATCTCCGACTGGGCTTTCATCAGCATCGATGCACCTTCCATCTTGGCATCGTGTTCGCTGATGGCCTGTTCCGCAGCCCCGTCCTGCGCGCGGGCGCCGCCGCTGTCGACGATGATCACATCAACGCCGCTTTCGGCAGCCAGCTCGATGGCCCGGGCGATCGGATCCTCGCCGTTGTCAGCCGCCGTCTGCGCATGTCCTGTGCCCGCAGTCCCGATGGCCAGTGCACACAGAAGAAACAGGGCAAACAACCCCGGGAGAAGCCGCCGGACGGGAATGAAGTTCATGGTCTGAAATCCTCAGGACAGTTCAAACCAGACTAGCCAGCGCCCCCAGTCGGCGCAATTGCCCTACTGCAACAACAGCGGAACGATTTTGGCACATCGCGGTGACGCGCGGGGCTTTAGCTGCCATTTGTTGCGCAATCGGGACCGCAAAGGCCGATCGCCCTTGATTTCGGCGCCTGCCTATTGCACCACCCTGATAATACACCTGTTCAGGCGACCCTATGAAAGATCAGACAAGCTCCACCGCCGACAGGGAAAACGGCGCCCGCAGCCCCCGAGTCATGCTCTACAGTCATGACACCTTCGGGCTGGGCCACCTGCGCAGATCGCGGGCGCTTGCCGGGGCGATTACCGCCGCCGATCCTTCTGCTTCGGCGCTGATCCTGACCGGTTCACCGGTTGCCGGGCGGTTTGCCTTTCCCAGCCGGGTCGATCACATGCGCCTGCCCGGGGTGATCAAACGCTCCGACGGCAGCTATGCTTCGCGCACCATGGGGATGAGCATCGAGGAAACCACCGAGATGCGCGCCGGGCTGATCCGCTCCATGGCGCAGCAATACGATCCCGACGTGCTGATCGTCGACAAGGAGCCAACCGGTTTCCGCGGTGAGCTGATGCCCGCGCTGGAATGCCTGCGCAGCCGCGGCCATTGCAAGCTGGTGCTGGGCCTGCGCGATGTTCTGGACGAACCCGAGGTGCTGGCTGCCGAATGGGAGCGCAAGAACGCGGTTCCAGTGACCGAACAGTTTTACGACGAAATCTGGGTCTATGGCCTCAGCTCGGTCTATGACCCCACGCAGGGGCTGGATCTATCTCCCGAAACCCGTTCCCGCATGCACTGGACCGGCTACCTGCGCCGCGATCTGGGCCAGATCGGTGAGCCGCCCGAACAGCCCTATATCCTGATCACCCCCGGCGGTGGTGGCGACGGGGCGATGATGGTGGATCTGGTGCTATCGGCCTATGAACGGGACCCAAACCTCAGCCCGCGTGCCGTGCTGGTCTATGGCCCCTTCCTGTCCGGTGAAACCCGCGAGGCGTTTGAGGCCCGCGTTGCCGCGCTGGATGGCCGCGTCACCAGCGTTGGTTTCGAAAGCCGGATCGAAACGCTGTTTGCAGGCGCCTGCGGCGTGGTCTGCATGGGCGGCTACAACACCTTCTGCGAGGTCTTGTCCTTTGACAAACCTGCGGTGATCGTGCCCCGTACCACGCCCCGTCTGGAACAGTGGATCCGCGCCAGCCGCGCCGAGGAACTGGGCCTTGTTTCCATGCTGGACGAAGACCGCGATGGCTGGACCCCCGAGGCGATGATCCGCGCGATAGACGCGTTGAAGGATCAAAACCCCCCCTCTGCCGCTTTTGGCGAAGGGTTCCTCGACGGGCTCGATTATGTCACCCACCGGGTGAGCGCCCTGCTGCAGGACGCGCCGCGAAAGGCAACCGAATGACCACAAACCGGCCACCGCTTGCGGTGCTGGTCAAGGGCTGGCCGCGCCTGTCCGAGACCTTTATCGCGCAGGAGCTTGTCGCGTTGGAGGCCGCGGGCCACAGTTTCGAGATCTGGTCCCTGCGCCATCCCACCGATGTCAAACGCCACCCGCTGCACGACCGTTTGGAGGCGCAGGTCAATTACCTGCCCGAATACCTCTATCAGGAGCCGGAGCGCGTCTGGCGCGCCCGCGAGACGGCGCAAAAGCTGCCGGGCTACGCCGAGGCCCGGCGGATCTGGCGCGCCGACCTGCGCCGCGACCCCAGCCGCAACCGCATCCGCCGCTTTGGCCAGGCCTGCGTGCTGGCCGCCGAAATGCCGGACGCGGTTCTGGGGCTTTATGCCCATTTCCTGCACACGCCGTCCTCGGTGGCGCGCTATGCGGCGATCATGCGTGGCCTGCCGTGGAGCTTTTCCGCCCATGCCAAGGACATCTGGACCTCGCCCGACTGGGAGATCCGCGAAAAACTGTCCAGCGCCGATCACGGCGCTACCTTCGGCGCCACCTGCACTGCCTTTGGCGCCCAGCACCTGCGCGATATGTCGGACGATCCGGCGCGCATCGACCTGATCTATCACGGGCTGGACCTCAGCCGGTTTCCCGCCCCGCCCGACCGCATCTGGCGCAAGGCCAGCGATCCACTGCACCTGATGTCCGTTGGTCGGCTGGTGGAAAAGAAGGGCTTTGACCGGCTGATCGACGCGCTGGCGCTGCTGCCCAAGGATCTGGACTGGCACTGGACCCATATCGGCGGTGGCGGCCTTGGCGATCTGTTGCAGGGCATGGCCGAGGATGCGGGCGTTGCTGATCGCATCACCTGGCGCGGTGCCTGCGACCAGCCCGAGGTGATCGAGGCGATGCGCCAGAGCGATATCTTCGTCCTGCCCAGTCGCGTTGCCGCAGATGGCGACCGCGACGGGCTGCCGAACGTGCTGATGGAAGCCGCCTCGCAGCGGCTGCCGATCCTGTCCACACCGGTCTCTGCCATCCCCGAATTCATCGACAGCGGCACCCATGGTCTGCTCAGCGATGATGCCCCCGCAGCGCTGGCGGCTGCCATCTGCAAGATGGCCGAGGATCCAGAGAAGACCGCCGCCATGGCCGAAGCCGCGCTCCAGCGCCTGCGCCGTGACTTTGGCATGGATCCGGGCATTGCCCGCCTTTCCGAACGGCTCAACGCCATGCTGAATGGCGCATGACCAGCGGCAGCGGCAAACACATCGCCTTTTATGCGCCGATGAAATCGCCGCGCAGCCCGGTGCCCTCGGGCGACCGGGAAGTGGCCCGCAACCTGATGGATGTGATTGCGACAGGCGGCGCCCGCGTCGATCTGGTCAGCGAGCTGCGCATCTATGACAAGACAGGCGATGCGGAATGGCAGAACGACCTGCAAGAGGCCGCCCGGCAAGAGGTTCGTCGCCTGCTGGACGAGATGCAGCCCGTGGATCTCTGGGTGACCTACCACAACTACTACAAGGCGCCGGACCTGATCGGGCCTGCCGTGGCCCGCGCCCGTTCCATTCCCTATGTGCAGATCGAAAGCACCCGCGCCACCAGTCGCCTGACGGGCCCCTGGGCCGGGTTCGCCAAGGCCGCCCATGACGCGGCCGATGCGGCCGATACCATCTTCTATTTCACTGCCAACGACCTGATCACTCTGGAGCGCGAGCGCTTTGGCAGCCAGGCGCTGGTGCACCTGCCGCCCTTCCTGCCGCAAGGCGCGCTGCCGGAGCCATCGAGGCTGGACGGTCCCATGCTCAGCGTTGGTATGATGCGCGCCGGGGACAAGCTGTCCTCGTATCGTATCATTGCGGAAACGCTCACCTGTCTGATGGGCGACTGGCAGCTTGAGATCGCAGGCGATGGCCCCGCCCGGGCCGAGGTCGAGGCGATGATGGCGCCCTTTGGCGACCGTGTGCAGTTTCTGGGACAGCTGGATCGCGACGGCCTGACGGCCGCCTATGGGCGCGCCAGCCTGTTCTTCTGGCCTGGCGTCAACGAGGCTTTCGGCATGGCCTATCTTGAGGCACAGGCCCACGGCCTGCCCGTGGTGGCGCAGGATCGTCCCGGCATGCGCGACGTGCTCACCCCTGCCGCATACCCGGCACCGGAAGAGGGGCCAGAGGCGCTGGCAGAGCAGATCAACGCCCTGCTGACCGATTCCGATCTGCGCGCCCGCCGCAGCGCCGAGGCGCGCCAGATGGTCGCCACAACCCACCTTGCCCCCGCCGCAAGCGCCCGTTTCTGGGCCGCTGTGGCCCCGCTGATGGAGGCCCGCCCATGATCCGTCTTGCCCTTTTGCGCCATGGACATACCGACTGGAACCGCGCGGGCCGCATTCAGGGCCGCAGCGATATTGCGCTGGATGATACTGCCCGCAGCGAGCTGGCCGCGCAGGCGCTGCCCGCGCCCTGGGATGCGGCGGATCTGTGGTCCAGCCCGCTGCTGCGCGCCGCCGAAACCGCGAAACTGGTGGCCGGGCGCGATCCCCAAACGGCGCCCGAGCTGATTGAAATGGACTGGGGCGACTGGGAAGGGCTGCGCGGGATCGACCTCAAGGCCGACCCGAAAAGCGGCTTTCGCGATATCGAGCACTGGGGCTGGGACTACCGCCCCCCCGGCGGCGAGTCCCCGGCCGAGGTCTGGGAACGTATCGCGCCCTGGCTGCAACGCCTCACCCGGGACACGGTCGCGGTCTGCCATATCGGGATCATGCGGATGATCCTGGCGCGCGCTTATGGCTGGGACTTCGACGGTCCGGCGCCCTTCCGGATCAAACGCAACCGCCTCTTCGTGGTGGAGATCGACGGCGACGCCCTGCGCCCGCAGCCGGATCCCATCCGCCTGATCCCGAAAGAGCCCCAATGAGGGTCCTGATCGCAGTCACCCATCTACTGGGCACCGGCCATCTGTCACGGGCGCTGACGCTGGGCCGGGCCTTTGCGGCGGCAGGCCATCAGGTCCGCGTGGCCTCGGGTGGATTTCCGGCGCCGCAGCTGAGCCTTGCGGGGCTGGACCTGGTGCAACTGCCGCCGCTGCGCTCGGACGGGGTGGATTTCACCCGACTTCTGACAGCCGAGGGCACCGTGGCGGATGACGCCTATCACGACGCCCGGCAACGCACTTTGTGCGATGCCCTGCGCGAGATGCAGCCCGATGTGCTGATCACAGAGCTTTTCCCCTTTGGCCGCCGCAGCCTGAAGGGAGAGTTTCTGTCACTGCTGAAGGCCGCCCACGCCCTGCCGCACCGGCCCGTAGTGCTGGCCTCGATCCGCGATATCCTGGCCCCGCCCTCCAAGCCCAAAAAGGCGGTAGAGGCAGACGTGGTGATCGCGGAGTTCTACGATGCAGTGCTGGTGCATTCCGATCCCGCCGCCACCCGGCTGGATATCAGCTGGCCGGTCTCGGAGATGCTGGCGGGCAAGCTGCGCTATACCGGTTACGTGGCGCCTCCAGCCGCCCTGCCGCACCCTGAACAGGCAGGCGCGGGTGAGGTGCTGGTCAGCGCCGGCGGCGGCAGCGTTGGCGATGCCCTATATGACACCGCGCTGGAGGCCGCGCAGCAGACGCCCGATATCACGTGGCGGCTACTGGTCGGCGGCAGCGACGCAGCAGAACGGATCGCGCGGTTCACTGCCAAAAGCTCCCCCGCCCTGATCGAAGCCGCCCGCCCCGATTTCCGTCAAATGCTGTGCCACGCCGCCGCCTCGGTCAGCATGTGCGGCTACAACACCGCGCTGGACCTGCTGCAGGCGGGTACCCCCGCCGTTCTTGTGCCCTTTGATGCGGGCAAGGAAGTGGAACAATCCCTGCGTGCCGAGAGCCTGGCGCCGCTAAGCGGTATCGCGGTGCTGAAGACCGCCGATCTGACGCCAAGCGCGCTGGTACAGGCGGTGAAAGGCGTGATGGCCGAGGCGCCGCGCGCCACCGACCGCTTCCGGTTTGACGGCGCCGCCAGAACGGTAGAGATTGCTGCCGAACTGGCAGGAGACCGTCGATGACCCCGGCAATCACCCCGGATTGGAGCGCGCTGGATCAGGAGCTTGAGGCCTGGCAGCAGGCCGGATTGCAGCTCCCCCTGTGGTGGCGCGATGATGACGCCACCGAGATCACGCCGCAACTACAGCAGCTGACCGAAACCGCGCGGCGGCTGGGTCTGCCGGTGCATCTGGCGATCATCCCACGGGACGCCCAGCCGGAACTGGCCGCGCATCTGCAGAACACGACTGATCTGATCCCCGTGGTGCATGGCTGGGCTCATAAAAGCCACGCCCCGGAGGGCGAAAAAAAGGCCGAGTTCGGCGCCCACCGTCCGGTGCAAGATATGCTGGGCGAGGCCGAAGCCGGGTTGGAGCGACTGAAGAGCTTTTTCGGATCCAGCCTGCGCCCGATGTTTGTACCGCCCTGGAACCGTATCGCGCCCGAGATCCTGCCCTGGATGGCGGGCCTTGGCTATTGCGCCCTGTCGACCTTTACCCCGCGCTCCCGGACCAAGGCCGCGCCGGGACTTGTACAGATCAACACGCATCTGGACCCGATCGACTGGAAGGGCAGCCGGTCATTGCTGCCCGAGGCGCAGCTGATCGCGCAGGTCGCATCGCAGCTGAAAGACCGCCGCCAGGGCCGCGCCGACACCCGCGAACCCTATGGCATCCTGACCCACCATCTGGTGCATGACGACCGAATCTGGGGGTTTACCGAAACACTGATTGCACGTCTTCTGGCCGGGCCCGCCGTGGCCTGGACCTATGACGAAAGGATTTCCTGAATGAGCCGACTGGATTCGATGCTGCGCCGCCTGACCGCGCAACGGGACGGGCTGAACTGGGCCGCTGAGCAGATCACGGATGTTCCCGGCGACGCGCTGGACATGGGGTTGGGCAACGGACGCACCTATGACCACCTGCGCGAGATCCTGCCGGATCGCCGCATCTGGGTGATCGACCGGGTGCTGCAATGCCACCCTTCCTGCGTGCCGCCCGAACAGGATTTCCTTCAGGGCGAGGCAGAGCCGATGATGCAACGTCTTGCCGCTGAGGGGCACAAGATCGTACTGGCGCATTATGATTTTGGCTTTGGCGTCAAGGAAAAGGACGTCGCCGAGGCCGCCGCCATGTCGCCGGTGATCGCCTCCGTCATGGCGCCGGGCGGTATCATCGTCTCGGGCCAGCCCTTGGTGGGTTTTGAGGAGCTGGACGGCCCGGAAGGCATCCCCAAAGGCCGCTACATGTTCTACCGCGCCTGACGCGCCGCCCAACGGCGTTCACCGAAACGAAAGGCCCCGATGCGCTTTGCGCCGGGGCCTTTATGCATGAAACTGAGTTGTTTTTCAGGCCACCCGGAGGCCACGGGAATAGACCCCCTGCAGGGCAGGCACACCGGCGCGCATGGCGAAACGGATCAGATCCGCGCGCTTGCCGACCTCCAGACGTCCACGATCCTTTAGGCCCACCGCCTTGGCCGGGGCGCTGGTGACGGTGGCAAGCCCCCGCGCCATATCGCCCCAGATTTCCCCGAGCCGCGCCGCCGCCAGCAGGAGTGCCGCCGGTACATAGTCGGAGGAGACGATATCGAGAAGGTCCAGCTCAGCCAGTTCCTGCGCCGCCACATTGCCCGAATGCGATCCACCCCGGATCAGGTTCGGGGCCCCCATCATCACCTGGATATCATGGGCATGGCAGGCACGCGCGGCCTCCACCGTGGTGGGGAATTCGGCCAGGCGGATGCCGTGACCGGCCGAGACGACGACCTGTTCCTCGGTGGTGTCGTCATGGCTGGCCAGCACCGCGCCAAACCGCTGCGCGGCCTTCACGGCCTCGACCTCGTGCAGATCGCCATAGGTCTCGCGCATGGTCTTGAGGTTGGCGATATGCTGCAGGAAGGCATCATCATCGAACCCGTGCTTGCCCTTCACATAGGCCTCCAGTTTCGAGATATCGCGAAACTGCCGCTGTCCCGGCGTGTGGTCCATCAGGGAAACCAGCCCGACGCGATCCTCATCGCCGAACTCATTGAGCTCCTCCACCAGTGTTTCCGAGCAGACCTCGGCCCGCAGGTGCAGGAAATGGCTGATCTTGAGCGCATCCTTGGCGCGCAGCTCCAAGAGTTCAGAGGCAAGGCTGCGGGCGTATTGACCGTATCGCGCCTCGGTCGCCTTGATCGAACCGACGCGCATCGCATCGAACACCGTGGTGATGCCGGTCCCCGCAAGTTCCGCATCATGGGCGATGATCGCAGCGGCATGGGGCCAGTCCACCTTGGGGCGGGGCTGGATATGGCGCTCCAGATTGTCGGTGTGCAGCTCGATCAGGCCGGGGCTGACGAAATCGCCGCCGCAATCCACCGCACCGCTGGGCACGCCCGCACCCTCGGCCATATCCGCGATCTCTCCGTCCTTGATCCTGAGGCTGCCGGTGCGGGTTTCGCCGGGCAGAACAAGGGTGGCATTGGCAAGGATCATCTCTTGTGTCATCTGGATTTCACATCTTTCGAGCTATGGAGAAGGCCACGTTTAGGAGGCCAATGTGACATTCACGCGATACGCGATCTATTTTGCGCCGCCCCAAGGGGCGGATTGGAGCCGGTTTGGGGCCAGCTGGCTGGGCTGGGATATGGAGACGGGGGCCGAGGTGGCGCACCCGGAGATCGAAGGGCTGGACGTGGCCGCGATCACCGCGACGCCGCGCAAATATGGTCTGCATGCGACCATGAAACCGCCGATGCGGCTGGCAAAAAGGTGTTCCCTGGCCGATCTGGAAGCCGCCTGCGCCACGCTGGCCGCCACACAGGCGCCGGTCGCATTGGATGGCCTGCAACTGGCGCGGCTGGGCCGTTTTCTGGCGCTGCGCCCCTTGGGCGATGAAAGCGCGCTCAATGCGCTGGCTGCCGCCTGTGTGCGCGATCTCGACGCCTTTCGCGCGCCCGCCCCCGAGGCGGAACTGGCCCGCCGTCGCGCGAACGGGCTCAGCCCCACGCAGGAGCAGAACCTTGTGACCTGGGGCTACCCATACGTGCTGGATCAATTCCGCTTTCACATCACCCTGACCGGCAAGCTGCCCAAGCCCGAGCTGCCCAGCGTCGAGGCTGCCCTGCAGGCGCATCTGATCCCGCTCTTGCCCGCGCCATTTGTGCTCAAGGATCTGGCACTGATGGGCGAGGATGGGATGGGACGTTTTCACCTGATCCACCGCTACGCCCTGACCGGCTGAAGCGCGGCGCGCGCGGCACTGACCGCCGCGCCCAGATCGCCGCTGTTGTCGATCTCGTGGACCTGGGCCAGCCCCGCAGGCAGGGGTTTGCCCGCGCGGGCAAGTCTACGCTGCACCTCGGCGGCATCCTCGCGCCCGCGCGCCGCCAGCCGTGTGGCAAGTACCTCGGGGCGGGCGGTGACGGAGAGCACCCGGAAATCGTCAAAGGCGTCCTGCGCCTCCAGCAGCACCCCGCGAGAGAGGTTGACCAGAAGGGCCGTAGCCCCGACGCGCAGAGACTCGATCTCTTTGGGAATGCCATAGTGCAGCCCATGGGCAGGCCAATGGAGGGCAAAGGCGCCCTTGCCTGCCAGATCCAGAAACGCGGCTTCGGTCACCGGGGTGTAGTCCTCCCCCCCGGCCTCGGGCGCGCGGGTGATCACCCGGCGCATCAATTTTATGCCGGGATCGGCCTGCCGCAGCCCCTCCATCAGGCTGTCCTTGCCCACGCCTGAGGGGCCGACAACGGCAATCACCGGCCCCTTGTTCGCGCCCATGCTCATGCGGCGGCCCTTGGTGTAAAGCCCGAGACATCGACAAACTGGTCGCAGACCTGTTCGCGCGCGGCCTCGTCATGGAAGATGCCGACAATGGCTGCGCCGCGTGCCTTGGCCCCTTCGATAAGGCCCAGCACCGTGGCGCGGTTCTGCGCATCAAGGCTGGCGGTGGGTTCATCCAGCAAAAGCGCCGGATAGTCATAGGCGAAACCGCGCGCGATATTCACCCGCTGCTGCTCCCCGCCGGAGAAGGTCGTGGGGCTGAGGCTCCAGAGCCGTTCGGGAATGTTGAGCTGCGCCAGAAGGGTCGCCGCCTTTTCGCGCGCCTCCTCGATCGGGGTGCCCACCGCCAACAGCGGATCCGCCACCACATCAAGGGCAGGCACACGCGGCACCACCCGCAGGAACTGGCTGACATAGCCCAGCGTCTTGCGGCGCAGCGCAAGGATCTCGCGTGGCTCGGCCTGTGCCACGTCGGTGCCGCCCACCATGATACTGCCGCTGGCAGCGAGGTAGTTACCGTAAATGAGCCGCATCAGGGTCGATTTCCCAGCCCCCGAGGCCCCCACCAGCCCGACGCATTCGCCCGGTTTGACGGAAAGGGTCGCACCCTCCATCACCGGGATCACCGCGCTGCCCTGATTGTGCAGGGTGAAGCTTTTGCTGACGTTTTGGAGTTCGATCATCACTTTACCCTCACACCTGCAACACGCTGGAGACCAGCAGCTGCGTATAGCCATGTTGCGGATCGTCCAGCACCTGATCGGTGAGACCCGTTTCCACCACGTGACCGTCCTTCATCACCATCAGTCGGTCCGCCAGAAGCCGCACCACCGCCAGATCGTGGGTGACGATAATGGCGCTAAGGCCCATCTCGCGCACCAGACCGCGCAACAGATCCAGAAGCCGCGCCTGAACCGAGACATCGAGGCCGCCGGTTGGTTCATCCATGAACACCAGCCTTGGCCCGGTCACCAGGTTGCGGGCGATCTGAAGCCGCTGCTGCATGCCACCGGAAAAGGCCGAGGGACGGTCATCAATGCGGGCATCGGAAATCTCCACCCGGCCCAGCCAATCGGAAGCGCGGGCGCGGATATCACCATAGTGACGATCGCCAACAGCCATCAGCCGCTCACCGATGTTGCCACCGGCCGAGACCGACATGCGCAGCCCATCGCGGGCGTGCTGGTGCACAAAGGCCCAGTCGGTGCGCCCCAGCATCCGGCGCGCGGGTTCCGACATGGTGACCGTATCCACAGGCCCGTCGGCGCGGGTGTCAAACACCACCTCTCCCCGATCCGGCGCAAGGTGCCCGGCAAGGCAGTTCAGCAATGTGGACTTGCCCGAGCCGCTTTCGCCGACGATGCCCATCACCTCACCGGGATACAGGTCAAAGCTGACATCGGTACAGCCGATCCGCGCGCCATACATCTTGGCGACGTCTTTCACTTGCAGCAAAGGGGTCATGCCGCGGCCTCCTCTCCCAGGCGGCCCACGTGGCCTGCCTCGCGCCGCGAACGGCAGTAATCGGTGTCCGAGCAGACAAACATCCGGTTGCCCGCATCATCGAGGATCACCTCATCCAGATAGCTGTCCTCTGCCGCGCAAAGGTCACACGGATGATCGGCCTTGCTGGCCTCGAAGGGGTAATCCTCGAAATCAAGGCTCACGACCGATGTATAGGGCGGCACCGCGTAGATGCGCTGCTCGCGGCCCGCGCCGAACAGCTGGATCGCCGCCATCTCCATCTTGGGGTTGTCGAATTTCGGGATCGGCGAAGGGTCCATCACGTAGCGGCCTGAGACCTTCACCGGGTAGGCGTAGGAGGTCGCGATGGCGCCGTGCTGGCTGATATCCTCATACAGTTTCACATGCATGAGGCCATATTCCTGCAAGGCGTGCATCTTGCGGGTCTCGGTTTCGCGCGGCTCAAGGAAGCGCAGCGGTTCCGGGATCGGCACCTGATAGACGAGGATCTGATCTTCGGAGAGCTGTGCCTCGGGGATACGGTGGCGGGTCTGGATGACGCTGGCCTGTTCCGTTTCCTCGGTGGTGGCAACACCGGCGGTGCGCTCAAAGAACTTGCGGATCGACACCGCATTGGTGGTGTCATCGGCGCCCTGATCGATCACCTTGAAGGTATCCTCCGGCGTCAGCGTTGCGGCAGAGACCTGCACCCCGCCGGTGCCCCAGCCATAGGGCATGGGCATTTCGCGGCTGGCAAAGGGCACCTGATAGCCCGGCACGGCCAGACCTTTGAGGATGGCCCGACGGATCATCCGCTTGGTCTGCTCGTCGAGGTAGGCAAAATTGTAATCAGACATTCTGGGCACCCTTCTTCCGTTTGGCCCGGCATCGCCGGGCCGCGCCCGACCTCCCCCTCGGGAGGGCGCTTCGCCCCCACCCGAGGTCGGGCACTGCCCTGTGTTGCACAAAACTCATTCCGCCGCCTCCTTGGCCGCCATCTGCTCCACCGCTTCGGTGGCTTCTCGGCGCAGTTTGCGCACCAGTTCCAGCTCGGACTGGAAATCGACGTAATGGGGCAGCTTGATGTGTTCGAGGAACCCGGTCGCCTGGATATTGTCGCTGTGGCTCAGGACGAATTCCTCGTCCTGCGCGGCCGCGCCAAGGTTATCCTCGCCCAGCTCTTTCCAGCGCAGGGCGCGATCCACCAGCGCCATGGCAATGCTCTTGCGCTCTGACTGACCGAACACGAGGCCATAACCACGAGTGAACTGCGGTGGCACGGTCTTAGAGCCCTTGAACTGGTTCACCGTCTCGCATTCGGTCAGCTCCACCTCGCCGATCTCGATAGCAAAACCCAGCTCGGGGATCTCCATCTCCACCGCCACGGTGCCGATGCGCAATTCGCCGACAAAGGCGTGATTGCGCGCATATCCACGCTGGGTGGAGTAAGCCATGCCAAGGATGAATCCCTCATCCCCGCGCGTCAGCGATTGCAGCCTGACCGATCGGTCAGCCGGAAAGGCCATCGGTTCGCGCGTCAGGTCTCCGGGCTGCGCCTCGGAACTCGGTTCGCGCTCGATGATGTCCTCGCCCTGCAGGAACTCGGTGATATGGGGCGTCGGTTCGGTCCGGGGCGTTGCAGCGGGGGCTTCCGGCACCTCGCCCTCGGCGGCCAGTTTGAAGTCGAGCAAGCGATGCGTGTAGTCGAAGGTCGGCCCCAGCACCTGCCCGCCCGGCGCATCCTTGAAGGTCGCCGAAATCCGCCGGTCGCAGGCCATAGCGCCGGTGTCCACCGGCAGCGTATAGCCAAAGCGCGGCAGGGTGGTGCGATAGGCGCGGATCAGAAATATCGCCTCGATCAGATCGCCGCGCGACTGTTTGATCGCCAGCGCCGCCAGATCGGGATCGAACAGCGATCCTTCGGCCATCACCCGGTTCACCGCCAGCGACAGCTGTTCGCGGATCTGCGCCAGTGACAACTCGGCTACCGAAGCATCGCCGCGACGCTCCTCCGCCAGCCAGGCATGGGCATTGTCGATGGCGCGCTCGCCACCCTTTACGGCTACATACATGGCTCAGGCCTCCGCACGGATCTGGGTCGAGCGCGGCAGCGCCGCCACCTGAGAGCCAGAGGTGAAAAAGAAATCGACGCCCAAGGGATAAAGCATCGCATTGCCCGCACAGGCCACCGGATCCGGCAGGGCAATCTGCGCCTTGTCCTTGATACCGGGACCGCTGAGCGTGGCATTGGGGGCGTCGAACCCCGTCACCTCAACGATCAGCGTCGCCGAGCGATCCGGGTATTCCGCCGTGCCGATGCGGAACCGGTCGAGCGGCATCAGCGCGTCCCAGCCGCCAAGGGCAAAATCCGCCTGCTCCGCACTGACAATGGGCGCGCCGGTATGGAAGGTCAGCCAGCCACGCAGGGCCTCGCTGTCCACATCGGGCGCCAGAAAGACGCCGGTTTCGGGATCGCAAAGCGTCAGCAGCAGGCAGCCCGCCGCATGGGAAATCCCCTCGGGCGGGATAGCGCCCGTGATCTTTTGCACCGTGCCGGGCCGCGCCATCGCATTCATTGCCGCACGAAAGGCATGGGCCGAGGCGACTGGCGGGTTGGCAAACCCACCCGCATAGACCGTGTTGTCCGTCAACTGGTTCATCAGTCCTCTCCCCGCACCATGGTGAAGAAATCGACCTTGGTCGCAGCCGCCTTGGCCGCGCGGGCCGCCTTGGACGTGGCACGCTCCTGTTCAAGCGGGACCAGAACCGTCGCGCACAGGGCTTCGGCCGCTTCGGTCTGCATCAGCGCGTCGATCTTGGCGGCCATCTCGGCCTTGGCCTTGGACCGGCCCTGCACGTAGCCGTGGCCAACCGTGCCATCGGCCAGCGACAGGGCGCAGCGGGTGACGGTCATCTCACCGAGGTTGAAGGGCGCGCCGCTGCCGCCCATACGGCCCCGGACCATCACGCCGCCCGCCTCGGGCGCGCGCAGCCAGTCAAAGGCAGGCTCATGATCAAAGGCGCGCCAAAGCTCGGCAAGCCGGGCATCGTCAGCCGAGGCCAGAAGACCCATCCAGGCCTTGCGATCTCTTGTGCGATCCTCTGCGGAAATTGTGGTGTTCATCGTGTCAAAGCCTCTTGGCCGGGTTGTCTACATAAACTATACAACTAGACAAATCATAGGTGACTCGCCTGCAAGGGCGCAAGCCAATCCTTGTGAAAGTTTGATGACATGGCCCGAACCCCGGTCTGGAAATCCATCGCGGGCACATTGACCGACGATATCGCCCAGGGGCGCTATGATACCGGCGACAAGCTACCAGCAGAGGCGCAGCTGGCGGCGCGGTTCGGCGTTAACCGCCACACGGTGCGCCGCGCTCTGGCGGAAATGGCAGCTGGTGGGCTGGTGCATGCACGGCGCGGCGCGGGCGTTTTTGTTGCCGCCAAACCGACGGATTACCCGATCGGCAAGCGGGTGCGCTTTCACCAGAACATCTCCAAAGGCGGGCGCACCCCGGCAAAGCAGATCCTGACCACCGAAACCCGCGCAGCCGCCGCTGGCGAAGCCGCCGCGCTGGCGCTGTCCCCCGGCGATCCGGTGCACGTCTACGACGGGTTATCGCTGGCAGATGGACAGCCGATTGCCCTGTTCCAAAGCATCTTTCCAGCCGAAAGGTTCCCCGAGATGCTCACGGCGCTGGAAGAGACGCAATCCGTCACTGCCGCGCTGCAACGCTGCGGCATCGAAGACTATACCCGCCTTGAGACCCGCATCACCGCCCGACAGGCCACCGCGACACAGGCGCTGCACCTGCGCATCCCCGAAGGCGCCCCGATCCTGCGCACCACCGGCATCAACGTAGACGCAAAAGGCACCCCCATCGAATACGGCCGCACCTGGTTCGCTGGCGACAGGGTGACTCTGACCGTAGGGGGCGAAGAATAGAAAACTCTCGCCCATCAAAGTTCTTCTGACGATGGCCCTTTCCCGTTGGGCCCAGCGCCGCCTGCCGAAAAGCCGTTTGCCAAATCCGGGTCAAGGGCCGCGCAAGCGGCCGTGCGCATGCACGGTTCACCCTTGAGGCGGAATTGGCGGACTGGACACTCGATATGGCGCATCAGGGCAAACCTGCCCCTGAGGCGCCTCTCAGCAAAGGAAAAGCGCCGCGCAAAGCGCGGCGCCTGGCCCAACCGGGACAACGCATTTTCAAATGCGGCGGCACGGGCGGGAGATCCCCGCGCCGTGGCTCACACAAGACTTATTGCTTGGCGTTGAACACAAACAGGGTCTCACCGTTGATCTTGTAATCGTTGATCAGCGCCTTGGCCTTGTCCGACACCAGCCAGCCTTCCAGCTTCATCGCCAGATCATTCTTGGCATGCGTGTGTTTCTCCGGGTTCACCGGCAGATAGGCGTATTGATTGAACAGCACCGGATCACCCGAGAACAATAGCGCCAGATCCCCCTTGTTGCCAAAGTTCAGCCAGCTGGCACGGTCGGCCATGATATAAGCATTCATCCCCGCTGCCGTGTTGAGCGCCGAGCCCATGCCTGCCCCCACCGCGCGGTACCAGTCGCCAAAGCTCCCGGCGTCCAAACCGGCAGCTGCCCAGAGGCTCAGCTCTTTCTTGTGGGTGCCACTGTCATCGCCGCGACTGACAAACAGCGCCTCTGCACCTGCAACCTTCTGCAGCGCATCAACTGCGGTTTCCGCATCCGCAATCCCGGCGCCATCGGCATTGGGTCCGATAAAGACGAAATCATTATACATGATCTCGCGGCGATGGGTGCCGTTACCCCCAGCCAGAAAACGCTCTTCGGCCTTTTTCGAATGCACCAGGATCGCATCCACATCGCCCGCTTCGCCCAGGCGGATCGCCTGACCGGTGCCAACGACCAGAAGCTGCACATCCAGATCCAGATCCTTCTTGATCTCGGGCAGCAGGATCTCCGCCAGCCCGGAATTGTGGAACGAGGTGGTCACCGCCATCTTCATCTCTTCGGCAAAGGATGCGGTGGCCAGAACGGCCGAGGCGACAACGCCCAACACCAGATGTTTCATTCTACTATATCTCCTCTCAAGAATGCTTGCCCCTGCGGGGTTTGAGGCCCGGCAAAAAACGCTTCGGCCGGAGCGAACTCGTGAATGCGGCCGCCAATGATGAGGATCACCTCATCCGCCAGCCGCTGCGCCTGACCCATGTTGTGGGTCGACATGATCAGGCGAGTCCCGCTTTGGGCCGCCTCGGTCAGGATCTCTTCGATTTCTCGCGTCGCTCGCCCATCAAGCGAGGCGCAGGGTTCGTCCAGAAACAGCACTTCCGGATCCCGGATCAGCGCCCGGGCCAGTGCCAGCTTTTGCCGCTCACCACCCGAAAGCAGCACTGCGGGCCGCTCCAGCGCATCACCCAGATCGATCCGCCGCGCCCAGTCCGCAGCACGGGCGCGGGCCTCCTTGCGTGGTACCCCGATCAGGCGCAGAGGGTAGGCGATGTTTTCCACCACGGACCGGCGCATCATCACAGGTGTCTGAAACACAAAGGCCTGACGCTTTTCGGCCTCCGACCTAGGGCAGGCCCAGGTCAGGCTGCCGCCATTGAGACGTACGACGCCGTGCAGCATTTTCAGAAACGAGGTCTTGCCGGCTCCGTTCGGCCCCACCACGATGGTCGCTCCCACGCCTTCCAGCGTCAGGTCCACCGGGCCAACCAGCACCTTGCCGCGCCTGCGCACCACGCCCTGATCCACGGTCAGCGGGAACATTTGCATCACCAGCGTCCCCCGCGTTCGGTATGGCCGATCCAGTGGATCGACAGGTTGACGGCAATCGCCATGCCAATCAGCACAAAGCCAAGGCCCAGAGCCATTGCAAATTCCCCCTTGCCGGTCTCCAACGCGATCGCGGTGGTCAGAACCCGGGTGGCATGGTCGATATTGCCGCCCACCACCATGATGGCGCCGACTTCTCCGATGGCGCGGCCAAACCCGGCCAGCGCCGCCGTCAGCAGCGCCCGCCGCCCATCCCACAACAACGCCCGGATCCGCTGACCCTGGGTGGTGTTCAGCGAAATCAGCAGGTCGTGGTAATCGCTCCACAGCTCGCGCAGGGACTGATGCGCGATCGAGGCGACCAGCGGCACGATGATGATCACCTGAGCGATCACCATCGCCGATGGCGTGAACAACAGACCCAGCACCCCCAGCGGCCCGGACCGCGAAAGAAAGACATAGACGATCAGGCCGACCACCACCGGCGGCAGCCCCATCAGCGCATTGAGCACCGCAATTGTCGGACGGCGCAGGCGAAACCGCCGCACGGCCAGCAAGGCCGCCAATGGCAAGGCGATGGCAGAGGCGATGGCAAGGGCGGTCAAAGTGACCCTGAGAGAGCGCAAAGTGATCTCGACCAGATCAGGATCCAGCATCACCACCAGCCAGAACGCCTGGCTCAGACCGTCCCACAGATCAGACATGACGCTTGATTTTCCCCCCGATGGCTTAGGGTTACAGGCCTGTTTCCCTCAGCTTTCCCCAGTGTCAAAACACAGGAAAGCACCCCGAAACAGAAAAAAATGCAGCCGCCCCTGAAAAAGGACAATTTGTCCACTATATCGATGAGTGACTGCGCATCGCCGGACAGAAAGATGCCCAACGCCCGCGCTTGATCCGGGGAACAGATCTTCTATCGCCGGGTTTACAAACCCGCGGAGCAAGAGATTCTTGGCCTTCCGGCCACCCCAACAGCAGCCCCGGCGCAGCAGCGACCAGCCTGCGGCCTTTTCGCACCATTACTTGCGCGCGGCATGTGAACGTGAAAGAAGACCGACCCAAAGTGCCCGCCACAGTTCCGCAAGGGCGCGTTTTCGAGGAAATGCCATGTTCGATCTGCAAACCATGCGCGATCAACTCGCCAGCACCTATGATCTGGCGCCCAACCCCGATCTGGCCGAACAGATGTCAGATCTGTACCAGACCATGGACCGCGTGGTGAACCCGGTCGACTGGGCGCGCTATGCGCCCTATGTCGCGGCGATCAACGCGCTGAAGAAAGAACGCGGCGCGGTCATTTTGGCCCACAACTACATGACGCCGGAGATCTATCACGGCGTTGCGGATTTCGTCGGCGACAGCCTGCAGCTGGCCATCGAAGCTGCGCGGGTCGAGGCGGATGTGATCGTGCAATGCGGCGTGCACTTCATGGCCGAGACCTCCAAGATCCTTTCTCCTGAGAAAACCGTGCTGATGCCGGATATGGCGGCGGGCTGTTCGCTGGCCGAAAGCATCACCGCCGCGGGCGTCGAAGAGATGCGCCGCAAATATCCCGGCGCGCCTGTGGTGACCTATGTGAACACCACCGCCGAGGTGAAAGCCGCCTCCGACATCTGCTGCACCTCCTCCAATGCAGCGCAGATCGTCGCCGCGATGGACAGCGACACCGTCATCATGACGCCGGACAAATACCTGGCGCAGAACGTGGCCAACCAGGTGCCGCAGAAGAATATCGTCTGGTGGGACGGCTCCTGCATCGTGCACGAACAATACACCGCCAAGGACCTGCGCGAATTCCGCGAATGGAACCCCGGCACCCGGCTGATCGCCCACCCCGAATGCCCCCCCGATGTGGTGGCCGAGGCGGATTTCTCCGGCTCCACCAGCGGCATCATCAAATACGTCACCGATGAAAAGCCGGAAAAGGCGATGCTGATCACCGAATGTTCGATGGCTTCGAACATCGCGGATGAGCTGCCCGAGGTGGATTTCGTCGGCCCCTGCAACATGTGCCCCTACATGAAGATGATCACGCTGGAGAAAATCCTGTGGTCGCTGCACACCATGTCCGAACCGGTCGAGGTTGACCCTCAGGTCGCGGACAAGGCGCGGCTTGCAGTGCAGCGGATGATCGATCTCAGCCAGAAACTGGGCATCTGACCGGTGACAGAGGCCAGCACCGGGCGCATTGACACCGGCCGCATCGTCATCGTCGGCGCCGGTCTGGGCGCGCTTTACGCGGCGCTGGAACTGGCGCCGCGGCCAGTGCTGATGATCTCTCCTGAAACGCTTGGTCAGGGCGCGAGTTCTGCCTGGGCGCAGGGCGGTGTCGCCGCCGCCATGGATCAAAGCGACAGCCCCGAAGCCCATGCCGCCGATACCCGGACCGCTGGCGCGGGCACTGTCGATCCAAAGGTGGCCGCCATGGTCACCCGCGTTGCGCGCGAGCATATCCTCGACCTGACCGATCTTGGCACGCCCTTTGACCGCGACGCGGCGGGCAACTACGTGATGAGCCGCGAAGCCGCCCATTCCGCCGCCCGCGTGGTGCGCGTGAAGGGCGACCGGGCCGGGGCGCAGATCATGGAAACCCTGATCGCCGCCGTGCGCGCCGCCCCTTCGGTGCAGGTGCTGGAAAACACCCAGGCCGTCCGACTAGAGGTAGACGGCGATACCGTTACCGGAGTCTGGATCTCGCAGGCCGATGCGCCGTCGGATCCCGTCCTGATCACTTGCCCCGGCGTTCTTCTGGCCGGGGGCGGCTCTGGCGGGCTTTATGCCCATACGACCAATCCGCCCCGCATTCGTGGGCAGGTTATCGGTCTTGCCGCCCGCGCGGGCGTGCGTATCGCCGACCCTGAATTCGTGCAGTTCCACCCCACCGCCTTCGATATCGGTGAAGACCCGGCGCCCTTGGCGACCGAGGCCCTGCGCGGCGATGGCGCGGTGCTGATGAACAACAAGGGCGAACGCTTCATGCAGGCGGTCCACCCGGACGCCGAGCTGGCCCCGCGCGACATCGTGGCCCGCGCCATCTTTGCCGAGACCCAAGCCGGGCGCCGCCCGGTTCTGGACACCCGGCAGGCCCTTGGCGCCGAGGTCGCAACCCGCTTTCCCACCGTCGCCGAAACCTGCGCCCGCGCCGGGATCGACCCTGTGACCCAGCCGATCCCCGTGGCCGTCGCCGCCCACTACCACATGGGCGGGGTGGACACGGACATGCAGGGGCGTGCCAGCCTTGGCCATTTGTGGGTCTGCGGCGAGGCTTCCTCGACCGGGCTGCACGGTGCCAACCGGCTGGCCTCCAATGGATTGCTGGAGGCACTGGTCTATGCCCGCACCGCCGCGGCCGATATGAAGGATCTGCCGCAAAAGGGCGATCTGTCGGAGGTCGCGATCACCTTTGCCCCGGATGGTCACGAAACAGATCCCAGCGCCGTTCAGACCCTGCGGGAGACCATGACCGCCAATGTCGGCGTACGCCGCACCGAGGACGGCCTCAAGACGGCGCTTGTCACCATTGCCCGGCTGGAGGCAGAGAACGCGAAGGATGAACCCTTCGTCAACATGTGCGCCACCGCCACCCTGATCGCCGCCGCCGCCCTGATGCGCCGCGAAAGCCGGGGCGGGCATTACCGCGATGACTTCCCCGAGGCCGATCCCGCACAGGCCCATCGCACCCATATCACCCTGACCGAGGCCCTTGCCCTGCGCGACCGGATCGCGGGCGAGAGCGCAAAGGAGCCCACATGAGCACTGCCTTCGCCACCCTGCCCGACCTGATTCTGGAACCGATGGTACGTGCCGCCCTGCACGAGGATCTGGGCCAGAACGGCGATATCACCACCCGCGCGGTGATCCCGGCGGATGTGACCTATTCCGCCCGGTTGAACGCTCGCGAAACAGGCATCGTCTCCGGCATGCAGATCGCCCGCATCGCCTTTCATCTGGTGGATGCGGGACTGAAGGTGGAAACCCTGCTGCCAGACGGAAGCCCCTGCAAACCCGGCGATACGCTGATGACCATCGAAGGCTCGGCTGCCTCGATCCTGTCGGGGGAACGGGTGGCGCTGAATTTCGCGGGACGGCTAACTGGGATCGCAACACTGACCCATTGTTTCGTGCGCGAAACAACTGGAACGGACACCCGCATCACCTGCACCCGCAAGACCACGCCGGGCATGCGCATCGCGGAAAAGCAGGCGGTTTTGCACGGCGGTGGCTACAACCACCGCTTTGGCCTGTCGGATGCGATCCTGATCAAGGACAACCACATCGCGGCGGCCGGAGGCATCACGGCGGTTCTGGAAGCAGCAAAGGCCAGCGTCAGCCACATGATGAAGGTGGAGATCGAGGTCGACACGCTGTCCCAGCTCGAAGAGGTGCTGAAGACCGGCGGCGCGGATGTGGTCCTGCTCGACAACATGGACACGCCGACGCTGGCAGAGGCCGTCAAGATGACGCGCGGCCATCTGGTGACCGAGGCATCCGGCAACATGAAGCTGGAGCGTATTGCCGAGGTCGCCGCCACTGGAGTTGATTACATCTCCTCCGGCGCGCTGACCCATTCGGCGCCGACTCTGGACCTCGGCCTCGACTTCTGAACGCCGCGCTGACGGCTGCCGCTAGAGGCAGCCGCGCGGTACGGTCTCGGACCATTCCTTGACCAGTACCGGCTCTGATGCACCGCCCTCATAGGCGTGGATGCGCCGCCAGAGGTAGAAATTCTGCGCATCGCAGGTCATCCGGTTTTCCGTATCGATCGCCACCTGCCAGTCGCCGCGCTGATAGGTAAAGCGCCAGTCGGATTTGAAGGTCGCCGTGGCCGGATCATCGGGGTGGATCGCGTAATGCATCGTGACATGGCTGCCTACCTGCATTTCGTTATGCGGGTTCACCGCCTCGCCGTAGTCGTCGAAGGTATCGAGCACCAGCGTACCATCCGTAAGCACCTTGGTCTCTGACGTGCCCGAAGGCGCGCGCAGCTGCCTGCCGCCCAGGGTCGGATAGGGCTGCGCGGGACCGGGGGCCTCGGGCGGGATTTCCTCGCTCACCTTTCGCTCTGGCAGGATCAGGGCGCAGTCTTTCAGGTCCAGCATGATCTCTGCCGCCTCGGGCGCGGGCCAGACGATGGGCCAGTAGGAGGTCGAGAGCGCCAGCCGCAGCTTGTGCCCCGGGCGCAGCGCATGGGCGCATTCGTTCAAGGGGAACTCTACCTCGTAGCGTTGCCCCGGCACCAGCGGCTCTGGCGCGTCATGACCGTTCAGATGTGTCAGGTTGAAAGGGCGATAGCTGATCCGCTGCGAGGATCCATCCGGCGCCACATCGCACAGGCGTCCGACGATCTGCGCCACCGGGCGATCAACGGTAAAGGCGATGCGGACACGAGGGCGGCCAAGGATCTGCATCTCATCTTCCAGCGGCGCGGTGTCGAAACAGGCCGACAGCGCATCATCCTCCGCCTGATCGCCGGGGAGTTCATTGTCGAACCGCATGCCCGGACAGAAATAGCCCCCCGCCTGACCGACGGTTGCCGGGTTAGAAATCCTGCACTCCCCGCTGCCTGCAGTATCTATCAGGCTGCCTGTCGAAAGATAAACCACCCGTTCGCTGACATTGGGCGAGGGCCAGTTCTGCTCGGCCACCCAGCGGCCCTTGCGGGGCTTGTTTTCCTTGGTGGGGCCGAAATGCTCTTGCATGTAGACACGGTAGTCGGGCAGCGCCTCGGCGCCCGTTTCCTCGCCCTTCAGCCACTGATCGAACCAGCGCAAAACTTCGCCGTGGAAATCCGCCGGATCGAGTTTCGAGATATGCGCATAGCGATGCTCCCACGGCCCCATCAGCGCCTTCGTCGGTGCAGTCAGGTTGGCGGCCAGCATCGCAGGCGTGTTGATATAGGCATCCGCCCAGCCGGTGATCGCCAGCACCGGCGCGGTGATCGCCGACCAGTCCTCGCAGACCGAGCCGTGTTTCCAGAAGTCATCGCGGGACGGGTGGCGCAGCCAGTCGGCGGACATGAAGGGCAGCTTCTCGATCCGCTCCAGCCAGGCATCGCGCCAGTCGGGGCGCAGCTCGGGATCCAGGGGCCGCGTCATATAGGCGAACATCTGGCTGCCCCAATTGGCATTATCACTGAGCAGACATCCCCCCATGTAGTGGATGTCATCGGCATAGCGGTCTGCGGTGGACGCGACCGAGACAACCGCCTGCAATTCGGGCGGGCGGCGATAGGCCAGTTGCAAGCCGTTGAACCCACCCCAGGAGATGCCGATCATCCCGACCTTGCCGCTGCTCCAGGGTTGCGCCGCGATCCAGGCGAGGACCGCCTCACCGTCGCTCAGTTCCTGTTCGGAGTATTCGTCATCAAACAGCCCCTCGCTGTCACCGCTGCCCGCAATATCGACGCGGATGCAGGCGTAGCCTTCGCCAGCGAAAACCGTGTGGGTGGTTTCGTCCCGCGGCGCGGTGCCATCGCGTTTGCGATAGGGCAGGTATTCCAGGATCGCCGGAACCGGCCCCTCCCCTTCGGGCAGCCAGATCCGCGCCGCCAGACGACGCCCGTCAGCCATCGGAATCCAGGTGTTTTCAATCAGGGTAAAGGGCACGGGCATAGGGGGCATCCAATCTTAAAAAAGTTTGGCGCCACCCTGCCTTCGCGCGTCCTTATTTGGCAAGCTTTGGCGCGGATTTTTCCAGCGCCAATTCGGCATCCGAGAATTTCCATGGCCCCCGCACGCCCGGCACCCCTTCAGGCGCGATCTGCATACCACGATGCTGGATCTGCGGATCGTCAAAGGCCTGGCCGATGGTGTTGATCGGCCCGGCGGGAACCGTCGCCGCCTCCAGCGCCGCCAGAAGATCAGATTGGCTCCATTGCATCAGGGCCGCTTCCAGCAGCGCGGTCAGCTCCTGACGGTTCGCCACCCGCAGCTGATTGGTCAGGAACCGCGGATCGACCTTCAGATCCGGCAGCTTCAGCGCATCACACAGCCGCTGGAACTGGCCGTCGTTGCCCACCGCCAAAATGATATGGCCATCCTTCACCGCCATCACCTGATAGGGCGCGATATTGGGGTGATCATTGCCCAGCCGCGTCGGACTGGTGCCGGTGGCGAGATAGTTCATCGCCTGATTGGCCAGCATCGCCGTGGCACAATCCAGCAGTGACATATCCAGATGCTGCCCCCGCCCAGTGGTGTGGCGCTGCTCGACCGCCGCAAGGATGCCGATGGTGCCGTAAAGCCCGGTCACGATATCGGTGATGGCAACGCCGACCTTTTGCGGCTGCCCCTCGGGATCGCCAGTAATCGACATCAGCCCCGACATACCCTGCAAGAGGAAGTCATAGCCCGCGCGGGAGGCATAGGGGCCGTCTTGTCCGAAACCGGTGACCGAGCAATAGATCAGCCGCGGGTTCACCTGTTTCAGGCTGTCGTAATCCAGCCCGTATTTCTTCAGACCGCCAACCTTGAAGTTCTCGATCAGGATGTCGGCGTCCTTGATCAGATCGATGACTGTCTGGCGACCTTCCTCGGTGCGGAAATCCGCGGTGACACAATCCTTGCCGCGGTTGGCCGCATAGTAATAGGCCGCCGTCTTGTCCTCATCCCGCTCGATGAACGGAGGGCCCCAGTGGCGGGTATCATCGCCTGCCTCGCTTTCGACCTTGATCACCTCGGCGCCCAGATCCGCCAAAGACTGGCCAATCCAGGGGCCAGCCAGAATACGGGCGAGTTCAACCACTTTGAGGCCTGAAAGCGGGGTCATGGCGGCTCCTGTTCTTGTCGCTGTTGCGCCTGTGTAGCCCAGCCCTCCGGACGCAGCAATCGGCGCCGAGGTGTTTTGATCAAATCCCCCCGCGCCCCTTTGTCACTTGCCCTTGATCCGCACGGTAAAACTGGTGCGCGCACCGGCAGGCGGCGGGGGAAATGGCGCCGCCCGGCGTACTTGTGCCAGCGCGATATCATCAAGCCGCGCGGAACCAGAACTGCGGGCAATCGCGACCTGCGCCAACCCGCCACTGGGCGCGATCCGGAAGGCGACGACCGCCTCGCCCCGCACATTGGCGCGGCGCTTGGCTCGCTCGATCCGGCGCAGGATCAGACCGGGATAGTTGCTCGTCGCCGCATTGCCCTGCTGTCGGGCCTTGCCGCCCGTCTGGCGCGATTGCCCGCCCGGCTGTTTCGCAGCGCCCTCTGCCACCCCGCGGGTTGCGTTGGCACTGCTGTTGCCGCGCGGTTGCGCGCTTGGCGTTGTCGGCTCAGAAGGGGTGCGCACCGGCTCTGCCTTTGCCACCTGCGGAGGGCGCAGCGGGCGGGACCTTGGCTTCAGCGACTGTTCGACCGGAGGCGCCTGCTCCATAGGAGGCTGTGGTGCCTCAGCCTGTTCAACCGGTTCCTGTTCAACAGCTTCCATAGGTTTTGCCGCCTGCTGCACCGCTGGCTGGGTGGGTGGCAGCGCAGTCGTCGGCGGTGTCGGTGTTACAGCCTTGAGCGGTATGGGATCGCTATGGACCTGCGGCGGCGTGACCTCGATGCCGGGTGTCTGCGCGGCGGTGACAACAGGGACAACAACAGGCTCTAACACTGGGGATTGTGCCTGTGGCTGCACCTGTGGCGTCTCCACCGGCTGGGCCGCCTCAGGCGTCTGTTGCGCGGCGTGGGGCTGCTCCGGCATCACGGCGGCGGGCTGCGGTGCCTCCAACCCCACGGCGAGATTGGCAAAGGCGCTGCCTTCGGCAGCCAGCGCGGTTTCACCGCCCGCCTGCTCCACCGGTGCGGTATCGGTGAACACCACCGCACCAGCATGGGCCACAGCGGCCATGGTCAGCGCCAGAAGGGCGGCGAGGCGGGATTGGGGTACCCGGCTCATTGCAGCGCCCGTTCCGACATCAGGATGACGCGCTTGGCGCCTGCCGCCCGCAGATCATTGCCGATGGACACCAGTTTCTTCGCCGGCAGATCCCGGTCCGGCACCACCCGCAGCGCAGCGCGCTGTTCCTCGGGCAGCTCAGCAACAAATGATGCCGCATCTGCTACCGGAGCGCCCCGATAGCTAAGCCGCCCGTCGGCGTGGATCACCAATGTATCCGGCGGCGCGCTGCCCTCCAGATCGGCGGTCTTGATCAGCGTCACATCGCGGTCCAGCGGCGGCGCCAGGGTGCCTGCGATCATGAAGAAGACCAGCATCAGAAAGACGATATTGATCAGCGCGATGGTCGGTTCGCGCTCGCTCTGGATTTGCCGCGTGATCCGCATCAGCCCAGCACCACCGTCTGCAGTCCCTCGACCTGCCGCAGGGCGGTCAGAAGATCCACCAGCCGCTGCGCGCTGGCCGTGTCATCGGGGCTGATCAGCACCAGATGGCCGCCGCCGTCCTGTGGCTGCAGCCGCACCAGATCGGCAATGCGAGCCAGATCCGCCTGTTGCCCGTTCAGCATCAGACGCTCGGCGCCAAGGGTCACAAACAGCTTCTGCCGGTCCTGGGTCTTGGCACCCTGCCCGGCCGCCATCAGTTCCACCTCGCCGTATTTGGAGAAGGTCGAGGTCAGCATGAAGAACAGCAGCAGCAGAAAGATCACGTCGATGAGCGAGGTCATCGACAGCCGCCTGCGCCGTTGTCCCTGCAGTTTAACCGCCATGAGAAGCCTCAGCCCGTTCGGCGGGGCAGAACAGCACCCGCAGGGCACGGTTGGCAAAGACCCGTTCACGCTGCATCCGCGCCGTCAGCCAGCTCAGCACCAACGAGGTCGGCATCGCCACGGCAAGCCCCGCCGCCGTGGTCAGAAGCGCCACCCAGATACCACCGGCCAGCAGCGCCGGATCCACCGAAGAGCCTGCGGTCTGCAATTTCTGGAAGGCTTCGATCATGCCGATCACGGTGCCGAAAAGCCCCATCAGCGGCGCCAGTTGCGACACCATATCAAGCGCCCCAAGCCCCCGTTCGAGCCGGGCAAAGCAATCCTCCGCCTCGGCATCAGCACGGTCGGACAGGGCCGCATCCGCCGCAGTTTCGGGACCAGCCGCCAGCGCAAGCCGGAATACCGGTGCGAGATAGGATCGGCTGCTTTCCAGCTGCCGCAGGGCGCCATCGCGATCGCCATGGTCCCAGGCGGTGACAGCGGCGGACAGATGGGCGTGGCGGCCCACCCGCGCAGTGCGGTATTGCCAGATTTTGTAGAGCACCAGCGCCGCTGTCAGCACCGACACGCAGAGGAGCAGAAGAACCACCGGTCCGCCCAGATCCAGAACCCCAAGCAGTGCATCGTGAAGCCACATCATCCCAGCAACTCCAGATCAATGCGGCTGCTGAGCGTGATGCCCCTACTGCAGGCGGCCTCTGGCAGATCAGCCCCGCCGGTGCAGGTGGTGGCGCCGTTGATCAGCACCCGACTGATGCCGTCGCAGGCATAGGGAAACTGGAACTGGCGCACCCGCATCCGCCCCGCAGGCAGGTCCTGGAAATCCAGCAATGTCAGCCGCGCCACCTGTCCTTTTGCGTCGAACAGAACGGTTTCATAAACCGCCTGACCGATATCCTGCGCATGGCTGTTCTGCGCCACAAAGGACAGCAGGCAAGCCTCGCCAACCTGCTCTGCCGCGCTCAGCTCGATCGACACGGCCGGGTCTGCGGCCCGTGCCGCGCCACCCAACCCCGCCAGCAAAACCGCTGCCGGGGCCACCCATTTCCTGTTTACGCATACCATTTGGAACCTCTTCAATCTCCGTTGGGTCAGAAGGTTTTCGCCAGGGTCAGCTTGATGTTGCGCCCCGGTGCGGTGCGGGTCGCCAGCGCGGGCGTGTAGACTCTGTCAAAGGCGTTTTCGACGCCAAGCCGCACCTCGGCGCCACTGAGCGCGCCGGTCTGCACCCGGTAGGTGGCACGCAGGTTGCTGATGCCATAGCCCTTGATCAGGTCGCCGTTGTAATCGGTGAAGGATTTGCTGCCGACCAGTTCCCAGCTCAGATCCCAGGCCTCGCCGATCCGCTTGCCCAGGGTCAGGCGGGCGCTGTCGGCCGGGGTGTTGCGCCAGACGCCGCTGGCCCCGCCCGCCGAAACCGCGGTGTATTCGCCAACCGCCGCGTTGAAATCGGCGTAAAAGCCGTTGTCCATGCTGTATGTGGCTTCGATCTCGATGCCTTCGCTGTTCACTTCGCGGATCGGGTTGAAATTGCTGTCCACGTAGGACGTGATGTCCCAAAGCTTGCCTTTGAAAAGGTTTACCTTGGCCTGCAGGGCATCGCCCGCCGTGAACACGCCGCTTGAGGTATAGGAGGCGCCCAATTCAAAGGTATGGGACCGCTCCGGCTGGGTCATGTAGCGCGGCGTGCCAAGATCATCGATGATCGGCAGGTTCTCGGTATAGGCACCGCTGCCAAAGAGCGCCCAGCCAGAAGCGAATTCATAGCGCGCCGAAAGCCCGCCCATCAGCGCGGAGTTGTCATAGGACGAGGATCCGTCGTGGGCCTCGATATCCTGGGTTTCAAACCGCATGGCCGGGGTGATGGTCCAGTGATCGCCGATACCGATGTCATCCACCGCGAACAAGGCCAGACGCCGGTCGGTGCCGCCGGGGGCCGAAGGTGCGTTCAGGCGCTCGCGCTGCATCACCTCAACCCCAAGCCGCAGATCGTGTGTCGCCATGCCGGTCACGAAATACATGCTGTTCTTCGCGGTCAGCTTGGTGATCTCGTAATCCTGATCCGCATCGGCCAGGGCAATGACGCTTGGCCCCGAAGAGGTGCCCTCCAGCGGGCTGGAACCGGGCACATAGGCGGTATCGATATGCTGTGTCGAGCGAGTCAGGTTAACGTCCAGATCGATCAGGTCATTGCCAACCGGGTTCCAGCGATAGCGCAGCCCGGCGACCTCGTTGCTGACCTTGCGGTCGACGTTGCCAAAGGAGCCGCCGGTGGTGCCAAAAGTATCGTAGGGGACGTCTTTTTCATCCGTTTCGGAATAGTTGTAGGAGGCGGTGATCGAGTGATCGCCATTGTCACCAAAGCTGTATTTCACCTTGCCCAGATAGGAGGGCATGCGACTTTCGGTATTGGGCACGACCTGCCCGTTTCCGTCCTTATAGGCATCGACATCGCGCAGGGTGTAATTGAACAGCACTTCCAGCCGTTCGGTGGGTTGCCAGGCCAGAATGGAGGACGTCACGAAGCCCTTTGCATTGCTCGAGGCGCCGATGGTCTGGCGAAACCGTAGACCGATCTCACCGCCGGTGAAATCCGCCGCATCCTTTGTATCAAGCTGTACCACGCCGCCGATAATGCCCGAGCCGTATTCGAAACTGCCGATGGTGCCCCGGATCACCGACACGCGTTTGTAGAGCTCGGGATCGGTGAACAGCTGCGTGCCGATCCGGTAAAGCTCCTCTGACCCGGTAGAGGCGCCGTCGATCATGATCTGCACCTTCTGGTCGGTGCCATAGCTGCTGGTGGCGCCAAAGCCGCGGATATTCAGGCCCGATCCCTGCGGACGGCTGCCATTCACCAGCGTCACACCAGGCACCGAATCGATCAGCTCAGCCACGGATCCGGCCTGCCGGTCATCCAGCTCTTCCTGTGTGATTACCGTCTGCGGCGTCGCGGTTGCGGTCTGCACCTCGCGCTTGCCCTGCCCCAGTTCAACAGTGCCGAGAAACCCCTCGCCCTGCAGGTCTAGCGGCAGATCCTGCGCCTGCGCGCCCGCGTTCATTGTCAGCCCCAGCACTGACACCGTCCCCAACAGCCGCATAGACATACGCTGTTTGCCCATCACATTTTCCTTCGCATCTATTCGTATTCGAACCGAAGGCTTGCGTGGGGGCTGGCACGGTATTTCAGGATTGATCTTTGGCGAAATTCAAAATTCCGCTTGAGCCTGTTAGTAAAGATGATAAAAACAGTCAACATAAATTCCGACCCGCTGATCCCTCAGCCGCCAGCGTGATCTGCCCCGACCGGCAGCCACAGCCAGCCCTTTCCAAACGATATGCAGACCGCCTCCGAAAGGGCCCGACATGACCACTCCGACTCCCCTCACCGCGGAGCAGATCCGCGCCGAACGTGCCGACCACGCGCAGCTGCGTGACCGCGATTTTGCCGACAAGTTCAACATCACCGAGGCGCAGCTGATCGCCGCCTTCAGCGGCGCGGGCGTGACCCGTATCGCGGCCAACCCCGATGATGTCTTTCCCCGGCTGGAAGAGCTGGGCGAGGTCATGGCGCTGACCCGCAACGATTCCTGCGTGATCGAAAAGGTCGGGCGTTACAGCCACTATCAGGGTGGCGTTCACGCCTCCCTGGTGCTGACCGAGGAAATCGACCTGCGCCTGTTCCCGCGCCATTTCGTCACTGCCTTTGCGGTGGAACGTGAAGGCAAAAACGGCACCGCCCGCTCGCTGCAGTTCTTTGATGCCGCCGGTGACGCGGTGCACAAGATCCACTTGCGCGAAGCCTCCGACCTGGCGGCCTGGGACCGGATCGTCGCCGATCTGGCGCTGCCGGAACAATCCGACACGCTGGAAGTCGCGCCCCGTACCCCGCCCGAGGGTGCCAAATCCGACCCGGACAAGGTCGATGTCCTGCGCGCCGAATGGGCCAAGATGACCGACACCCACCAGTTCCTGCGCCTGTGCTCGAAACTGAAGATGAACCGTCTGGGTGCCTATCGCATCGCCGGGGAGCCTCTGGCCCGTAAGCTGCCGACAGACACCGTCACCCCGATGCTGGAGGCCGTGCGCGAGCAGGAGATTGAAGTGATGATCTTTGTCGGCAACCGCGGCTGCATCGAAATCCACGGCGGCCCGGTCCGGAATCTGCGCGAAATGGGGCCCTGGCAGAACATCCTCGACCCCGGTTTCGACCTGCACCTGCGCCTTGATCACGTGGCCGAGGTCTGGGCCGTCAACAAGCCGACCAAACGGGGCGATGCGGTGTCTTATGAGGCCTTTGACGCCGATGGCACCATCCTGTTCCAGGTCTTTGGCCGCCGCACCGACGACAACGACAGCCGCCCGGCCTGGGACGCAATTGTTGCCGCGCTTCCCTCGCTGGAGGCTGAAACCCGGGCCGAGCCGGAGACCGTGTGATGTCTCTGCTCTCCCGTCTTTCCAAAGGCGCTGGCCTGTTCCTGCTCGGCACTCTTGCCGGGCAGATGGCCCTTGCCGCCCCGGCAGAGCGCGTTGTCAGCGTCGGCGGATCGGTCACCGAAATCGTCTATGCCCTGGGTGAAGGCCATCGTCTGGTGGCCCGCGACAGCACCTCCATCTACCCGGCAGAGGCCGAGGCGCTACCCAATATCGGTTATGCCCGTGCCCTGTCGCCGGAAGGTGTCCTGTCGGTATCGCCCGATCTGATCATCGCCAGCGCCGGGGCCGGTCCGGTGGAAACGCTGGATGTGCTGAAACAGGCCGATATCGCCTATGCCGAGGTGCCCGAGGTCTACTCTCCTGCTGGCGTGATCGCGAAGATCGAAACCGTGGCCGCCGCCCTTGGCGCCGAGGACAAGGCCAAGGCCCTGCTGGGTGACATTGCCCCCGATCTGGAGGCGGCCCATGCAGAGGCGCAGGCGCGCGCAGGCGATGCGCCGGTGCGGGTGCTGTTCATACTGTCCACGCAAGGCGGGCGGATCATGGCCGGAGGTCGCAACACCGCCGCCGATGGCATCATCCGCCTGTCGGGCGGCATCAACGCCATCGACGCTTTCGAGGGCTACAAACCGATGACGGATGAAGCGGTTTCCGCCACCGCCCCGGATGTGATTCTGGCAATGGACCGGGGCGGCGACCACGGCGTCGCGATGGAGCAGCTGGCCAGCCTGCCTGCGCTGATCCCCACACCAGCGGCACAGAACGGACGGCTGGTGCGCATGGACGGGCAGTCCTTGCTGGGATTTGGCCCGCGCACCGCTGACACGATCCGGACCCTGTCAGAAGCCTTTTACGAAGGTCACGCGGAATGAGCCTGGCAGCAGAGGCGACAACCCAGAACCGAGGTCAGGCTCAGGGTCGGTCCACCGGGGCGCCGGTGGACCGTCGCCATCAGGCCCGGCGGCTGACGCTGGCGCTCGTGGCTCTGCTGCTGGTCACTTCGGTGAGCTCTCTGACCTTTGGCGCAGCGGGCACGTCGGTCTGGTCCGCCCTTGGGGATCTGATCGCGGGGCGCGAGCTGTCACAACTGGACTGGATCATCCTGTTCGACATCCGCCTGCCGCGCCTTTGCCTTGGCATCCTCGTGGGGGCTGCGCTGGCGGTCTCCGGCGCGGTGATGCAGGGGCTGTTCCGCAACCCTTTGGCCGACCCCGGTATCGTCGGCGTCAGCGCCGGAGCGGGTCTGGCCGCGATCACCGCCATCGTGCTGGGCAGCCTGCTGCCAGCCGCCTTGCGCGACACATTGGGCAACGGCCTCGTTCCGGTCGCGGCCTTCTTTGGCGGCTGGGGATCGACACTGATCCTGTATCGCACCGCAACGCGCGGCGGGCAGACCTCGGTTGCAACCATGCTGCTGGCCGGTATCGCCCTTGGCGCGCTGGCCGGGGCGCTGTCGGGCATTCTTGTCTACATGGCCGATGACAACCAACTGCGTGATCTGACCTTCTGGGGCATGGGGTCGCTCGCGGGCGCCACCTGGACCAAGGTTCTCGCCGCCCTGCCAGTGATCGCACTGGCCCTGTGTGCCGCGCCCTTCCTTGCGCGCGGTCTCAACGGGCTGGCGCTGGGAGAGGCCGCCGCTGGTCACATCGGCATCCCTGTGCAGCGGGTGAAGAATATCGCGATCATGGCTGTCGCCGGCGCCACCGGCGCTGCTGTGGCGGTCTCGGGTGGTATCGGCTTCATCGGCATCGTGGTGCCGCATCTGTTGCGCCTTGCCACCGGGCCGGATCACCATCCGCTTTTGCCCAATGCCGCCCTTCTGGGGGCCACGCTTCTATTGGCCGCCGACATGATCGCGCGGGTGATCATCGCCCCCGCAGAGCTGCCCATCGGGATCGTCACCGCCGTCCTTGGCGCGCCGGTCTTCCTGTGGATCCTTTTGAAACGTCGCGCGGGTTTGGGACTTTGATTGGACAGAGACATGCAAGCCTTTGACATCACCGTAAAGCTGGGAAGCCGCACCATCCTGCACGGGGTGGATTTTGCCGCTGAACCGGGACGCGTCACCGCCATCGTCGGCCCCAATGGCTCAGGTAAGACCACGCTCTTGCGCGCCATGACCGGCGAGATCGCGCATACGGGCCGGGTGCTGCTGAACGGTCAGGACACCGCAACGCTGAAACCCTGGGAACTGGCCGCGATCCGCGCGGTGCAGCCGCAAAGCACCAGCATCGCCTTTCCCTTTACCGTGCTGGAGATCGTGCGGCTGGGGCTCAGCGCCGGTCTGTCGGCGGGCGAAACCGACCTGCCGATGCAGGCGCTGGAGGCGGTGGATCTCGGCGGTTTTGCCGGGCGGTTCTATCAGGACCTGTCGGGGGGCGAGCAGCAGCGCGTGCAACTGGCCCGGGTTCTGACGCAGGTCTGGCAGCCAGTGGTCGATGGCACCCCGCGCTGGCTGATCCTGGATGAACCGGTGGCGAGCCTTGATATCGGCCATCAGTTCACGGTGATGGATCTGGCGCGGCGCTATGCGGCGGCGGGCGGCGGCGTGGTTGCGGTGATGCATGATCTGAACCTCACCGCCATGTTCGCCGATCACGTGGTGCTGATGCAGGCGGGCCGCATCGCTGCAACAGGCACCCCGGCAGAAGTTCTGACGGATCAGACCCTCGCCGAGGTGTACGGTTGCCCGGTGCCGGTCAATACCACCCCACCCGGCGGCATGCCCTTCCTGCTGCCACAGGCACGAAAGGCGCCGGTTTTTGCCTGAAAGCAAGGCCCTGCCAAAATCAGGTCAGACCGAAACCCCCTCCAGCAGGGCGTCACGCTCGACCGCGCCCTTGCGGCCCTCCAGCACCACCTCGCCCCGGCGCAGGACCACGAAGCGGTCGGCCAGATCATAGGCGAAATCGAAGAACTGCTCGACCAGGATGATCGCCATGTCACCCTGCCCGCGCAGCAGTTTGATGACCTCGCCGATCTGCTTGATGATATTGGGCTGGATACCCTCGGTCGGCTCGTCCAGCACCAGAAGCTTGGGCTTGGTGATCAAGGCGCGGGCAATGGCCAGCTGCTGTTGCTGCCCGCCGGACAGGTCGCCGCCGCGACGGGCGAGGAAATCCTTCAGGATCGGGAACAGCTCGTAAATGTGGTCCGGGATGAAATGCTCTTCCTTCGGCAGGCAGGCAAATCCCGTCTCCAAATTCTCCTTCACCGTCAGAAGCGGGAAGATATCGCGCCCCTGCGGTACATAGGCGATGCCCGCACGCGCCAGCTGATGCGCGGGCACCACGCCGATCTCCTGCCCGTCAAACGTCATGCTGCCACCCGATCGCGGGTGGGTGCCGGTCACCGCCTTCATCAGGCTGGTCTTGCCAACGCCATTGCAGCCCATCACGCAGGTGACCTCGCCCAGATCGGCCTGCATGGAAATGCCGTTCAGGATCCGGCTGCGGCCATAGTGGAGGGTGATATCTTTCAGATCCAGCATCGCTCAGCGCCCCAGATAAACATCGATAACTTCGGGATCGGAGGTCACGTGATCCAATCCCCCTTCTGCCAGCACCGCGCCCTCGTGGAGCACCGTGACCTTGCAATTGAGGCGCCGCACGAACTCCATATCGTGTTCGACGACAACCACGGCGCGAGTCTTGGCCGCCTCCACCAGCAGATCAGTGGTATGTTCGCGTTCCTCCGGCGTCATGCCCGCCGCCGGTTCATCCACCAAGAGAAGCCGCGGCTCCTGCGCCAGAAGCATGCCGATCTCAAGCCACTGTTTCTGCCCATGGGACAGCTCTCCGGCGATCCGGTCCAGCTGGTCCGCAAGGCCAACCTCTGCCGCGAGTTCCTCGACCCGCGCAGTGTCGGCGTCTGAGGCGCGAAACAGCAGCACCGCGATCACCCAGCGGTCCTTTTTCAGGGCCATCATCAGGTTGTCGCGCACCGACTGGTCCTCAAACACCGTGGGTTTCTGGAACTTGCGCCCAATCCCCTGCCGCGCGATCTGCGCCTCATCCATGTCCAGAAGGGACAGGGATTTTTCACCCCAGATTACCCGGCCTTCGTCCGGGCGTGTCTTGCCGGTGACGATATCCATGAATGTGGTCTTGCCCGCGCCATTGGGACCGATCACCGCGCGCAGCTCGGCCTCGGCGATCTGGAACGACAGGTTGTTGATCGCCTTGAACCCGTCAAAGCTGACGGAGACGCCGGAGACTTCGAGAAGCGTGCTCATGTCCGGTCCTTTCGCTGCAAGAGGTCAAAGAGGCCGCCGATGCCCTTGGGCGCGAACAGCGTCACCAAGACAAAGGAGAGGCCGAGGATCACCTGCCACCAGTCGACCCATTTGATGGTGTAGAACCCCAGCGGGATGTCAGGCGCCTGCCCGCCGGTGAACCATGTGGAGACCAGCGAAACAAAGGCCGCACCGATCACCGCGCCATAAAGCCGCCCGCGCCCGCCGATGGCGACCCAGACCGCCAGATAGATCGAGGCAACGGGGGCCATTTCCGCCGGGTTGATGATGCCCGCCTGCGGATAATATAGCGCGCCCGCGATGGCGGCGATGCAGGCAGTAAGGGTGAACACCGCCAGTTTGAAGGTCTCAACCGGGTAGCCGAGGAAACGCACGCGGGCCTCGTTGTCACGGATGCCGCGAATGACCGATCCGAACTTGCCGGACACCACCCAGGCCGCCAGCATATAGCCAAGACCCAAGGTAAGCGCCGAGGCCCAGAAGAACCACATCGAGACCTCTGCCTGCGGTGCCTCGACACCCGGCAAGTTTTGGAGGCCCGACAGACCGTTGTTGCCGCGCAGGCCGGAATCGTTCTGAAAGAGGTAAAGCGCCAAGGCCAGCGTCATGGCCTGCGTCAGGATCGAGAGATACACACCCGTGACCCGGCTGCGGAAGGCGAGCCAGCCAAAGATGGCCGCCAGAATGCCCGGCACCAGCACCACCAGCATCAGTTGCAGCACCAGACTGTCGGCAAACATCCAGACCACGGGGAATTCGCTGCTGCCCACCACGCCGAAGATCTGGCTGCCGATGCCATCGACCACCTCGGCCTCGGTCGGGGGGATGTCGCCCTGCGCCAATGCCTCGGTGACGATCAGGCGGGTACGCTCATACATCAGCCACATGCCGATCATGTAGCCGCCCAGCCCGAAAAAGGCGAAATGGCCCAGCGACAGGATGCCCGTGTAACCCCAGATCAAGTCCATCGCGATGGCAATCAGGCAGAGGCACAGCGTCTTGCCCAGCGTTTTCACAAAACTTGTGGGGATCAGCCCGGCCCCCGGCCCCTCGGCAAACACGGTCACCAAGAGGGTGAACAGCGCGAGGATAGACAGGAAGACCAGAACGGATGGGTTCTTTGCAATGAATGACTGTCGCATGGGTCAATCCCCCGCCGCGCGGCCCTTGAGGGCGATGATCCCTCGTGGGCGGAACTGAATGAAGATGATGATGAAGATGATCATGTAGGTCTGCGCCGCCAGCGTGTTCGACGGGTTCAGCCACTCGATCCCCTTTTGCAGGGAGCCGATCATCGCCGCCCCGGCCAGGGTGCCGAAGATATTGCCGACACCGCCCACGACCACGGTCATGAAGCTTTGCACGATGTAATCCTGACCAAGTTCCGAGGTGACCTTGGCAAAGAGACCGATGGCAACGCCCGCGATCCCGGCAATGCCCGATCCCAGACCAAAGGTCAGCATGTTCACCCGTCCCGGATTGATCCCCATCGAGGACGCCATGCGCGGGTTCTGCGTCACCGCGCGGGTCTCAAGCCCCAGCCGCGTGCGCCGCATGATGAAGAGGAACAGCGCAAGGAAAATCAGCGCCAGCACGAAGATCGCGATACGGATATAACTGATCGAAACCACGTCGTTGATCATCCATGCCCCATCCAGCCAGCCCGGCGCCGTCAAGGGGCGGGCCTGCGTGCCAAAAATGTTCTTGGCAAGCTGTTGCAAGGCGATGGAGATCCCGAAGGTCGCCAGCAGGGTTTCAAGCGGGCGGTTGTAGAGATGCCGGATCACCAGCCGCTCCATCGCGACACCGGCGGCAAATGTCACCGCAAAAGCCAGCGGGATGGCGACAAGGATCGAAACCGTATGATTGGGAATGATCTGCTGCACCACATAGCCGGTGTAGGCGCCCATCATGATGAACTCGCCATGGGCCATGTTGATGACCCCCATCAGGCCAAATGTGATGGCAAGGCCGATCGCCGCAAGGAAATAGATCGAGGCGAGCGAGATCGCATCAAGCCCCAGATCCACCGCCTGATTGAGCGCAACCTTGGTGCCGATCGTCTCCAGCGCCTGTTCGGCGGCATCGGTCACGGCGGCAGAGGGCTCGGCGTAGGTTTCAAAGAACACATAATGGCTGAGGGCGATGGTAATCGCCTCTTCGCCCACGAAAGGGTCCACCTTCCCGTCCGAGGCGAGGCTGTCGTATACCTTTTGCCGGATCATCTCGTTTGAAAGCTGCGCCAGCGGCACGCCCGCGACGCGTCCACCCTCGATATGCTCGGCGAGGGTCTGGCGCAGGGCATCGGCAGTGGTGCGCGCGGGCACGTGGCCAGCGGCAACCAGCATGTCATAGGCGTCGTTGCGAGATATGCCATCTTCGCCGGGCGTCAGGGTGCGGGCGATATTGCGGTCCTCGGGCAGCCCCTCGGCAACCTCCACAGTAACCGCCACCAGCGGATTGAGGGCGGCGCGCACATCGACACTGAGATCGTTCGAGACACCTTTGATCGCGTCGATCCGCTCTGCCTCATCGGCACCATAGGCGATGGTCAAAAGCCGCTCCAGCCGGGTCTTGCGGGCCTTCAGCGCCGGATCCTCCTCCCCCGGGATCGAGGCGCGCAGCGGCGCCAGCAGATCGGCGCCGGGGGCGCGTTCGATGGCCAGCAGCCCCTCGGCGCGGGTGGCAGGGTCAGGGTCGCTCAGCTGGAACTGCACCAGCGCGGTGGCGATCAGCGCCCGCACGCCACTGTTGGGTTTCAGCTGTTTCAATTCTTTCTTGGGATATTCTCCGGCAAGAGTGCCGTCATCCGGGCTGCTGAGGGCATAGGTCCGTTTGGCGACTTCCTCGCCCACGAAGAACAAACCGTCCTCTTTGCGTTGCCAGATGTCCTTGTTCTGCCAGGCCTCCAGGAACCCGCGGGCCTGCGGCAGGCCACTGTCGGCGATCGCGGCGATCACCGGTCCGATGGAGGTGCGGGAACTTTTCTCGATCAGCGCCCGGTTTTCCTGCAGCAGCTGCTGCAGCGGCCCGTCCCCCGCCGGGGTCTGGGCAAGGGCGATCTGACACGCGCAGAACAGCGCGAGGCACGCAAGGAATAGTCGTTTCATATCGTTGAGATCCGCTCTGAAAGATCCGCCTTGCGTGACCCACATGGGCAGGCCGCGCGGCGCGTCTGCCGCGGCGGGAACCCAACAAGGGCCCCCGCCGCGACTCTGTCTTCAAGGGTAAGAAGATCAGTAGTTCGAAAGCGTCTGAACGCAGGTCTCGGTTTCGGTGTTGTACATACCGCAGCCCAGATCCTTCCAGTCGGACTTCAGAACCGCCGATTCCGGCAGGAAGTCGGTCCATGCATCGCCCGGCACCGGATCGGTGGCGGAGATGATGTCGAACTGGCCGTCCTCCTGGATTTCACCGATCAGCACCGGCTTGGCCAGGTGGTGGTTCGGCAGCATCACGGCGGTGCCGCCGGTCAGGTTCGGGAATTCCTGCCCGTACATGGCGGCGCGCACGGCATCGACATCAGCGCTGCCTGCTTCGGTCACGGCGTTCGCCCACATGTTAAAGCCGATATAATGCGCTTCCATCGGGTCATTGGTGACGCGCTCTTCGCCCATCAGCTCTTTCCACTTGGCGACGAAGGCTTCGTTGGCTTCGGTGTCCGCCGACTGGAAGTAGTTCCAGGCCGCAAGGTGGCCGACCAGGTTCGAGGTATCCAGACCCGAGAGTTCTTCCTCACCCACCGAGAAGGCCACGACCGGGATGTCATCGGCGGAAATGCCTGCCGCTGCCAGTTCCTTGTAGAAGCCGATGTTGGCGTCGCCGTTGATGGTGGAGATCACACCGACCTTCTTGCCGTCGGCACCCAGCGCCACCACGTCGGCGACGATCTTGGACCAGTCGGAATGACCAAAGGGCGTGTAGTTCACGAAGATATCGCTGTCGGCGATGCCTTTGCCCTTGAGATAGCTTTCAAGGATGTTGTTGGTCGTGCGCGGGTAGACATAGTCGGTGCCCAGCAGCGCGAATTTCTCGACGCCCAGTTCCTCAAGGAAATAATCCGTGGCCGGGATCGCCTGCTGGTTCGGCGCAGCGCCGGTGTAAAAGACGTTCTTGGAGCTTTCCTCGCCCTCGTACTGGACGGGGTAGAACAGCAGGCCGTTCAGCTCTTCGATGACGGGCAGGACGGATTTACGGCTGACGGAGGTCCAGTTGCCGAAGATCACGTCCACATCATGCACGGTCAGCAGCTCGCGCGCCTTTTCGGCAAACAGCGGCCAGTCGGAAGCGGGGTCAACAACGACCGCTTCCAGCTCGCGGCCCAGAAGTCCGCCTTTTTCGTTTTGATCGGCCACCAGCATCAGCATGGTGTCCTTCAGCGTGGTTTCGGAAATCGCCATGGTGCCGGACAGCGAGTGCAGAACGCCCACCTTGATGGTGCAATCCTCGGCAAGACCGGCGCTTGCGCTCAGGCCCAGTGCCAGCACGCTGGCCGCAGTTTTATTCAAGAAACTCATACTTCCCTCCAGACAGGGTCACGCCCGTGCCATCTCTTCCCTTGCGAAAGAAGGGCGGCAGCACTAGGTCAGCCCCGCAACTGTTGTTGCAAATCGTGTGGCGGTCTAACCGAGGTCCAATTCGTATGGCCGCCACACTCCCACAGCCGATGCAGGTCTTGCGCCTCGGCCTCACTCAGGTTTCTGCACCGCGGCAAACTTGGCAAACGCTAGCCGCGGCGCATCCCTGCGGAATCCCCAAATGCACAAAAAGCAGGCGACCTTTTGCGGTATCGCCCATTTTTTGATCCTGAATGCTGGCGCTCCGCCCTTTTAGCGCCTGCAAAATGGTCATTGCGCCCGGCAAAGCGCACTCTTTGGGGCAGACGACAGCGTTCCGCCATGCGTCAGGGAGTGTCAAAGATCACCGAGGCCGCCATCATATCGCGCCAGACCGCCACCCCGGTTCCGACCGCACAGCCGCGCGCCGTGGGCCGCGCGCGGGTCTCGGTCCACCACAAGGACGGTGCGGTGCGCCTGAAGGATCTGCATCAGGCGGGCGCGATGAAGCTGCTGTTTCCACAGGGCCGCCCGCACCCCGAGGCGGTGATGGTCAATACGGCAGGCGGAATCACCGGCGGTGATCGGTTTTCGGTTGCGGCCGCCGCGCTGGACAACAGCCGCCTGACGGTCACCACCCAGGCCGCCGAACGCGCCTATCGCGCCCAGCCGGACGAGACCGGACGCATGGAGACCCGGCTTGAGGTCGCCGCAGGCGCCCGCCTCAACTGGCTGCCGCAGGAAACCATTTTGTTCAACGGCAGCCGCTTTGCCCGCCGCCTGCGCGTGGATCTGGCCGCTGATGCGCGCTTTTTGATGGTCGAACCCGTGGTGTTTGGCCGTCTCGCCATGGGTGAGGCGCTGACCTCGGCCCGGTTCAGCGACCGGGTAGAGATCCGCCGCGACGGTCAGATGATCTATTATGACAGGGTAGAGCTGCGCGATGACATCGCCGCCACCCTGGACCGCCCTGCCGTGGCCGGGGGCGCCCGCGCCATGGCAGCGCTGGTCCTTGCCCATCCCCGCGCCGAAAGCTGGCTGGAGCCGCTGCGCGCGATGCTGCCGGGCACCGGCGGCGTGTCGCTGCTGGCCAAGGATCTGCTGGTCCTGCGGCTGCTGGCAGCGGATGGCTTCGACCTGCGCCAAACCCTTGTTCCCATTCTGGACCGCTTGCTGCCCGATGGCCTGCCGCGTGCCTGGAGACTGTGACAGAGAGACTGTGAGCCATGAACCTGACCCCCCGTGAAAAAGACAAGCTGCTGGTGGCCATGGCCGCCGAAGTTGCCCGCAAGCGCCTGGCGCGCGGCGTCAAGCTGAACCACCCCGAAGCCATCGCCCTGATCACCGATGCGGTGGTCGAAGGCGCCCGCGACGGGCGCCCGGTTGCCGAGATGATGGAGGCCGGCGCCGCCGTCGTGTCGCGCGATCAATGCATGGAGGGCGTGCCCGAGATGATTCACGAGGTTCAGGTCGAAGCAACCTTTCCCGATGGCACCAAGCTGGTGACCGTCCACAACCCGATCCGATAACACCCGACAGGAGAAACAGCATGAAACACCTGCCCGCTCTCGCATCCGCCATCGCGCTCACCGCTGGTCCGGCTCTGGCCCATGGCGGAGCACACCTGCATCCGCACGGCTCGGAAAGCTGGCTGCCCGTGATCCTGGCCGCACTCACCGTTGGCGGTGCTGCGGCGCTGGCCTACGTGCGGTCGCGCAAATGATCCCCGGAGAGCTGTTTCCTGCGGCGGGGGAGCTGACCCTGAACGATGGCACCGAAGCGGTGACGCTGATGGTTGCCAATACCGGGGACCGCCCGGTGCAGGTCGGCAGCCACTACCATTTCGCCGAAACCAATCCTGCGCTG
>NZ_PXNU01000130.1:0-1478 GCF_041300735.1 Phaeobacter sp. SYSU ZJ3003
ATCGATCTGCATGAGGAAATTACATTTTCAAGTCCTTTTCTTTCTGTGCAACGCTGGTTTGGCTCCTCGATTATGCTCACTCCAGTGGCATCGACTTGCATACGGTGGGCGTGCTGCCCGAACCAAATTTCCGTTCACGTTCCCGGAATGGAGCCGCCTTGGTTGGGACCAAACTTCTACAGGGTTTGTGAAGACCATCAATCTTCTCGGTCACTCAACCATCCGGCGTTGCGCGTTATTCTGAAGTTTCAGTATCCCGTATTACACCTCCGCCTTCAGAACCGCGCCAGACGGGACAAGTCCCGTTTCCACATATCGCCACAAGGCCACGATGAGCTTGCGGGCAAGAGCCACAATGGCGACTTTCTTTCTCACTCCCGGGCGTTCAGCCGTGTATTTTCTGAACCAGCGCGCGAGTGCGCTTTGAGGCTGATACCGCAGCCAGCACCACGCCAGTTCGATCCCGAGGGTGCGCGCCGGTCGGTTTCCAGCTTTGCTGATACCCTGGCTTCGTTCGACATCACCACTGGAATAAGGGCTGGGCGTCAGGCCAAGGTAAGACGACAGGTGTCGCCTGTTCTTGAACTCTCGCCCGAACACCTCTGCGGACAAGAGCATCGCACTGTGTCGTCCAACACCGCGAAGCCCTTCGAGCAGCACGGCCTTCTCGTGTTCAGGAAACCGCTCCGATTCAGTCGCAAGGGCTTCGTCGCGTTCCTCCGCCAGAGCCTTGATCATCTTGTTCGTCAGTTCCAAGCGTTCGAAAGAGCGCACGATCTCGCGCATGAGCTGATCGGGGAAAGGGCGGCCATCGGCAGTTTCGAGGCCATCCAGTTTCTTGCGCCATGTGACCATCGCTGGATTGATATGCCGGACGCCTTGCAGCGCGAGGAGGGCACGAATGCGATTGATGTGGCCAGTGCGCTCGCTCATCAGCCTCTTGCGCTCTCGGTGAAAGCGTTTGGCGTCTTCTTCAGCAACGGTCGGGACGCGCACAGTTCGGAATGCCTTTCGATCACCGGAACAGTAGTTCTTCAGAAGAACGACCATGCCTTCGGCGTCGACGCGATCCGTTTTGACCCGGCGGGCTCTGCGGTTCACGAGAAAGCTGGTCGGATCCAAAACCAAGGTTTCGATCCCTTCGCTGGACAGCAGCCTCTGCAGCCAGAAACCATCGTATCCAGTTTCGAAGCAGACGATAGGTCGCTGATGAGGCCCGCAAAGCTCACTCGCCTCCGCAACGGTCGCTCGAACCAGATCAATCAGTCCTGCCGTATCAAACCCGTCCAAACGCACGGATTTGATCTTGGCCAATTGCGGCGCATCAAGCGCCACAAGCCATTTCGATTTGCTCAGATCAATGGCGACAAAGCAGGTCGCCGCAATAGATGGTGTCATCATCTTGGAAATCTCCCGTTTTGTGAATCTGCGCCCAACCTATCCGGTTCGCGCAACCTCCTGCATGGAAACTTCTATGA
>NZ_PXNU01000131.1:0-1462 GCF_041300735.1 Phaeobacter sp. SYSU ZJ3003
GTTCAGACCTGTTGGTGTGGACAGCCTCCCCACGGCACCACAATGTGCCACAATGAGGTTATCAAGGACCACATGAGGGAGACCGTCCATGGAAAAACTAATTCGAGTTGGGATCGACACGTCAAAGCACGTCTTTCAGCTTCACGGCGTGAACACCGCCGAGAAGCCGGTGCTGCGCAAAAAGTTGCGGCGAACGGATATGATGATGTACTTCCAAAAAATGCCGCCGACCAGGGTGGCGCTCGAAGCCTGTGGGGCGTCCCACCACTTGGCGCGGCTGCTGACCTCCTATGGCCATGATGTCAAACTGATCGCGCCGCAATTGGTTAAACCTTACGTCAAGCGCGGAAAGAACGATGCCGCAGATGCGGAGGCCATTTGTGAGGCGATGAGTCGGCCTACGATGAGATTCGTGCCAATAAAGACACCGGAACAGCAGGCAGCTCTGATGCTGGTCGGAGTGCGCGAACGCCTGATCCGAATGCGGACGCAGGTGGCAAATTCCATTCGCGGTTACGCGGCCGAATTTGGCGTTGTTGCTGCCCAGGGTATCTGTAGGATCGAGAAACTTCTCGATCGGGTCTCTGTCGATCACTCCGTCCCTGAACTTGCCCGGGCGCTGTTTGCGACGCAGGGAAAAATCTACCGGCAGCTGGCAGAAGAGATCGCCGAAACCGAAGCGCAACTCTCGCAGTGGCACCGTGCAGACGAACGCGCACGCCGTCTGGCTGAGATCCCGGGCGTTGGCCTGATCGGCGCCTCGCTACTCACCATGAAAACGCCCGCTCCCGAGCTGTTCGCATCCGCACGACAATTCGCAGCATGGATGGGGCTCACACCGAGGGATCATTCAACAGGCGGCAAAACGCGAACCGGAAAGATTACGCGGGCTGGCGACGAAGCTTTGAGAAGCGTGCTTGTCGCAGGTGCGACGGCGCTGTTACGGCATGTCCGCACCGGGCGAAGCAAGTATGCAAGCCCTTGGCTTCTGGATATGCTGAGCCGGAAGCCGCCCAAGCTCGTGGCAGTAGCTGTTGCCAATAAAATCGCCCGAATTGCCTGGAAACTGATGGTGTCGGGGCAATCGTACGAGCCACGCAGCGCCTATCAAGATGTAAGGGCGTAACAAGGTTCAGCCGAAGCACGTAATACTCTTGCTGCCGGGCTGAAATTGAACTTGCAAGACAACGGTAGATGGATTTGATCGATCCGGGCTCACGGCATTCCATACGATGCAATGGCAAATATATGCCGCAGACTTGTTTGGAACTTGAGCAGCGGAAACCATCTTGGCCAGCGATTAGTCGAGATCGCACTTCAAAGGCCGGACATATGAAAGCAAGCGATCAGTCCATATTTACCGAGATGTCTTGTAAGCGGGAGGCTGTCCACATATGTATCGTCCACCTCCTGCGCCATTCCATGAACTTCGCCAGCTACAAAGACCGCAAAGCCGTCGCGG
>NZ_PXNU01000132.1:0-953 GCF_041300735.1 Phaeobacter sp. SYSU ZJ3003
GCAGACCTGTTCCAGGCCGTCCCCGAACTCACCGAAAAACTGGGCTAAAAGCCCTGGCTCCGGCCCGCCCATGGCCCGATTGCAAGGGCGGGCGACCAACTTGCCTGACGGAGGCCACACATGCAGCGCTTTTCGAAAATTCTGATCGCCAACCGCGGCGAGATAGCGATCCGCGTGATGCGGGCTGCGAATGAAATGGGCAAGAAGACCGTTGCGGTCTTCGCCGAGGAGGACAAGCTGGGCCTGCACCGGTTCAAGGCGGATGAGGCTTACCGGATCGGCGAAGGCTTGGGGCCTGTGGCGGCCTATCTGTCGATTGACGAGATCATCCGCGTTGCCAAGGAAAGCGGCGCAGATGCGATCCATCCGGGCTATGGTCTGTTGTCCGAAAACCCCGATTTCGTCGATGCCTGCGCCCGCAACGGCATCACCTTCATCGGCCCCAAGGCCGAGACGATGCGCGCCCTTGGCGACAAGGCCTCGGCGCGGCGCGTCGCGATCGAGGCTGGCGTGCCGGTCATTCCCGCGACCGAGGTGCTGGGCGATGACATGGACGCCATCCGCAAGGAAGCGGGTGAGGTCGGCTATCCCTTGATGCTCAAGGCTTCCTGGGGCGGTGGCGGTCGCGGCATGCGGCCGATCCTCTCCGAGGCTGAGCTGGAAGAGAAAGTTATGGAAGGCCGCCGCGAGGCCGAGGCCGCCTTTGGCAATGGCGAGGGCTATCTCGAAAAGATGATCACCCGCGCCCGCCACGTCGAGGTGCAGATCCTTGGCGACAAGCACGGTGAGATCTATCACCTGTTCGAGCGGGATTGCTCAGTCCAGCGCCGCAACCAGAAAGTCGTGGAGCGCGCCCCGGCGCCTTACCTGAGCGAAGACCAGCGGGCCGAGATCTGTGATCTGGGCCGCAGAATCTGTGCGCATGTGAACTATGAATGCGCCGGCACCGTCGA
>NZ_PXNU01000133.1:0-493 GCF_041300735.1 Phaeobacter sp. SYSU ZJ3003
CACCGTCACCGAGGAAGTCACCGGCATCGATATCGTGCAGGCGCAGATCCTGATCGCCGAGGGCAAGAGCATTGCCGAGGCCACCGGCAAGGCCGATCAGTCCGAGATCCGCCTCAATGGTCATGCGTTGCAGACCCGGGTCACCACCGAGGATCCGCTCAACAACTTCATCCCTGACTATGGCCGCATCACCGCATATCGGTCGGCCACCGGCATGGGCATTCGCCTTGATGGCGGCACCGCTTATGCGGGCGGGGTGATCACCCGCTATTACGACAGCCTCTTGACCAAGGTCACCGCCTGGGCACCCACCCCGGAAAAGGCGATTGCTCGCATGGACCGCGCCTTGCGCGAATTCCGCGTTCGCGGTGTCTCCACCAACATTGCCTTTGTCGAGAACCTGCTGAAGCACCCGACCTTCCTCAGCAATGAATACACCACCAAGTTCATCGACGAGACGCCGGAGCTGTTCAACTTCGCCAAGCGCCAGGAC
>NZ_PXNU01000134.1:0-1393 GCF_041300735.1 Phaeobacter sp. SYSU ZJ3003
GGTCGTGTCTCGGAGTTGGTGGAAATTTGAAGGCGGCGTAATCTCCGGGTGAACATCCACCCACCCAACCGGCGGCGGCAACCGCCAGGGAGATCACGCCATGACCAAGAATACCTATACTTCCAGTTTTCCGCTACTGGCCCATGAGGCCGGGTTCGATCCGATCGAGGAGCGGCTCCGGATGAACGTCCGCGCGACCATCGAGGCCGTTTTTGAGGAGGAACTCGCCAGCTTTCTTGGTCGCCTGCGCTACGACCGTGGCGACGGAGCTGCGAAAGGCTATCGCCACGGGCACCGCGAGCGGCAGCTCACCGGCACCTTCGGGACGGAAACGGTCCGGGTGCCGCGGGCCCGGATCGAGGATGACGCTGGCAAAGTGACGGAATGGCGCTCGAAAGCGCTGCCCCGTTACCAGCGGTTGACCAAGAAGGCCGAAGCCTTGATCGCCGCAGTCTATCTCTCCGGCACCAATACCCGGCGCGTCAAGCGGGCGCTGTTCGGGCTGTTCGAGGGCGCCGTCAGCAAGGACGTGGTCAGCCGCGCCTGGCGCAAGGTGAAAGTCGACTGGGACGCGTGGTGCGCCCGCAGCCTCGCCGATGAGGACATCATTCGCATCATTCTCGATGGCACCGTGATCAAGACCCGCATCGACAAGAAGGCCACGAACATCTCGGTGCTGGCCGCCATCGGCGTGCGGCGCGACGGTCAGAAGGTGCTGCTTTCCATAAGAAACATGGGCGGCGAGAGCACCGCTGCATGGCGACAGTTCCTCGATGATCTTGATGCCCGAGGCCTGAAACGGCCCGAATTTGTGATTGTCGATGGCGCTCCGGGGCTGGAGGCCGCGCTCGTGGGGTTGTGGGGCGAGGATCTGCCGATCCAACGCTGCACGGTTCACAAACACCGCAACCTTCTGGCCCATGCCCCGAAGCACATGCATGACGAGCTGACCGAAGACTACCGGGACATGGTCTATGCCGACACCGCGGCCGAGATCGATAAGCGGCGCAGGGCGTTCCTGCGCAAGTGGCGCCTGAAGTGCCGGGCTGTCGCCGATAGCCTGGAGGAAGCGGGGGACCGGCTCTTCACATTCACCCGCCTCGATCCAACGCAATGGAAGTCCGCCAGGACCACCAACGCCATTGAGCGCCTCAACGAGGAGTTCCGCCGCCGCATCAAGACCCAGACCGTGTTGCCCTGCGCCGAGACCGTGCCGATGCTGCTATGGGCGCTGCTCGCCTCCGGTCAGATCCAGATGCGAAAGGTCGACGGCTGGGAAACCCTCTCTCAGCCCCTCGAACCCATGCCCCTTGACCTCGCAGCCTAAAACACCGACCCTTCACATGCCCGGAGCGCGCCGCCAGGGAATTTCCACAGCATTCGCGACACGACC
>NZ_PXNU01000135.1:0-1372 GCF_041300735.1 Phaeobacter sp. SYSU ZJ3003
ACCGCCCCAAACTGCCCTCAAGCGGCAACATCGGCGCAGCCGAAGACGTTGTTCAGACGTTCCTTAGCTTTGGCAGATTTGATTGCGTTTAGCTAGCACTTGATCGAACGATTGGGGGGCGTGAAACGTTCGAATTGCAGCCGAGCGCGTCGACATTGCCTCAAGGCGCCTACGGCGAAATTCTGAATCAAATTATAAAATCAAGATTGTTCCCGGCCCTCGGGTATCAAAAGAACCTCTTAGTGATCGAAGGTTTCGTACCCTCAACGAGACTTCTTGAATACGGTCTGAACCTTGTGTGCCCGTCAGCGCGTCAATTCGAAACGCGCAAACGGTTGGTTGGAGGCTTTGAGAATGAACCCGCGTTATAATAGCAGATACTGTGGTCTCTTGACCGTCCTGCTCAGCCGTTTGTTGATCTCACTTGCTACGCTTTTCGCGCCACTATGTACTTCGGCAATCGCTCAATCACAGCAGACACTTTTGCTTGGTTTTCCAGATGGTTTCATCGGCGAATACGGCAGCGTGACCCCAATCGGACCTGCGAAACCGAACAATATCCGCTCGTTTTCTGAATTGGGTATTTCGCGAGTTGTATTGTCTCAGCAGTCTTCTGCCGTATCGGGGGGAGTTCCGGTTTTTCAAGGAAACGATGCACCATTTGCGATTACGTTTATATTCAGTGATGGTCGTGCGTCCCATACTCAGGCCGCGAACCTGAACTGGAGTTCTAACGGGACCCCAACTGTTTTCGGTTTCTATACGGAGCCCGCAAGTGATGATGATAGTGGTTATTATGATGGTTTGACCTCGGCGCTTCAGGGGACTGCGCAGGGGATCTCATTCGCACTGGCTCCGAACGGTACAACAGTTGGCGATGGCGCGAGTTACACTTTCGACATCTCCAGCGATTCCTACTCTGGATCTTCAGATAATCCGATTAGTGAATTGAACGACCTGTACCTTGCAACACAGGCACAATCCCCCTCGGGGCCTGTGACGGTCAACTCGCAGACGACCAGCGATACAACCCCGGTTGTCACTGGTACCCTGACTTGGACAGAATCGGTGACCGACGAAGTTCTAAAGGTATTCATCAACGGTGTGCTATACACTCAGGATCAGAATAATTCGCTCACTTCACCACTGGTCATAAGTGGTCCGGCGGGCGCACAGACGTGGTCATTGACTATACCTGACGGCGATGCGCTGCAGTATAAGACCTATGACGTTCTTGCTCAGATTGAAAATACTGCAGGTTACGTGGCTTCCGACTCAACCAGCAACGAACTTGACATTGTCGATGGCACAGCGTCGCTCAGCCTGGTGAAGACGGCACAGCTGCGCGATGACGACGGCACGGATGGTGTGA
>NZ_PXNU01000136.1:0-1320 GCF_041300735.1 Phaeobacter sp. SYSU ZJ3003
ACAACCGCTCTCCTGCCTGACCACGCTCGAAAGTGACCTCATCAAGAAAACTTTGCAACAGAGCCAGGATGAATGGATCACGTCCCAGACCTGAACCTGATGCGCGTGATCGGGGCTCACGGTGAAGGCCATGAGCTGCTCCAGCGTCATGCCATCTTCGGCATAGATCTCAAGCAGGGCAGGGGCGACGGAGACAAGTTTGAGGCGCTGCTTCACGATCTGCGGCGTCACGAAACAGGCCGCAGCAATCTCTGCGTTGCTCTGGCCCTTGTCCCGCAGCGCCACAAACGCGCGGAACTGATCGAGCGGGTGCAGGGCGACGCGCTGCATGTTTTCCGCAAGAGAGTCATCCTCGGCGAGGATGTCAGAGCCCGCGTCCCGCACGATGCAGGGAATGAGCGTGCTCTTTGCCAAACGCTTCTGCTTCACCAGCAAGGACATTGCTTGGAACCGACGACCCCCGGCCGGGATCTCGAACTTGCCGGTCTCGGTCCCATCGTCAGCCAACACGGGCCGCACGCTCAGGCTCTGCAACAGACCGCGGCGGGCGATGTCTTCGGCGAGTTCCTCGACGGACACGCCAGCCTTGATGCTTCGCACGTTGGACTGGCTCAGCACCAGCTTGTCGAAAGGGATATCCCGCGAAGGGGACAGGGTGATTTTCTGGACAGCTTTGGTCATCAGATATTCTCCGCGACGGTTGCCGGAAGCCACTCTCGCGATCTCACTTCCCGTCGCCCTCAAACCAACACGCCTTTCGCTCTCACCGTCGTTCTTGACCGCGGTCAAGCAATTCAGGTGGGAGTAAGTTGGGTGCGTAGGATCCTTTCGAAATAGGCGTCCGGGTGTTTGATCGTGTCTGCTCTTGCTATCAGGTAGTCGAAGACGAGAAGCAGTTTTCCCGCGCCAGCTTTCTGGATGCCATGTCGAAGTTCGTCTTGGCTTATTCTAAGCAATCGACCGAGGTCGTATAGAATGCGGTTAAGGGCTTCTCCTGTCCGCGGCGGTTCTGGGAAAAATCCCGCAACGTGGGTGAAGTCTTCCCATGCCATGCATGCTGGGTCTCGGTTCATCGTGGGTTTGGTTTGAGCGGTTTGTTCACCGCGATTGACCGTAGTGGGAACAATCTTTTTAATATCTTTTTTTATAGACTCTATGTGCCGGACATTTTGTCCGTTTGTGGCGGGCAGATCGTTGGAATCTGGTGTATGAGGTCGGTGTTCGATAGTTTGTAAATTATCTGCGGTACCAGCTTTGGGGATGTCCCTGTTGATGTTGAACTTTGCTTGAAGGGTGGCGTTGCTTTCCCTGAGCCGTAGG
>NZ_PXNU01000137.1:0-1269 GCF_041300735.1 Phaeobacter sp. SYSU ZJ3003
TTGAAGCTCCTATATCGGTCAAGCCGTGATTTCCGCTGTTTTTGGCACACAAAGCTGACTGTAGATTTCGCGGACTATGTAGCGTTTCAGGCATCGGATGATCTCGCTTTTGCTCTTTCCGTCTTTCGTGCGCTTCTTGACGTAGGCAAGCGTTGGTTCGTGGCTCCGCATCCTGACGATTGCCACGCGATAGAGTGCTGCGTTGGCCTGCCGGTTGCCACCACGATTCAAACGGAAACGGCGGGTTTTGCCGCTGGACGCAGGGATGGGACAAACCCCGCAGAGCTTTGCAAAGGCCGCCTCTGAGCGAATGCGTGTTGGGTCGTCTCCGACGAGGATCAACATTTCAGCGATGGTCAATGTCGCGATCCCATGCGAGGCCATCAAAGTAGGCGCGCGTTCCCTGACAAGGCGTTCCAATTCGGCGTCGTGACCGGCGATCTCTTCGTGCAGCCACAGCCAACGGCGGGCCAGTGCTTTCATTGCCATTTTCGCCGAGGCAAACGGGGTATCGATGTTGCCGGGTCGGAACGCGGCTATATGCCGGATGAGCGCAACTTTTCCTCGGATCAGATCCAGCACTTCGCGCAGTTCGGCTGGCGCGTTGATAATCAGTGTCTTCAAGGTCACCATCGCCTGTGAGCGCGATTTGACGGCTGTATCTCTCGCGATTTTCAGATGCCTGATCATCTCGGACGACCCAGTTTGTGTCTTTGGACGCGCGGTTGCTTGTCCGGAAAGAACGGATCTGGCGGCGCCTTCCGCGTCGAGGCTATCCGTCTTGCCTTGCGTGTATCGCAGCTGGCGATGCGGACGCGTCACCTCAACGACGGTGTGGCCTTGAGAGAGTAAATGCCGAGAAAGGCCAGCGCCATAGGACCCAGTTCCTTCGATCCCAAATGCAAGAACGTTTCCATGAGACTGCGACCAGCGTTCCAGTTCCAAATACCCCTTTGGGTTTGTCGGAATAGACAGTGCGGCCAACCGAGTGCCTTGCGTATCAATCGCGACGGCAACATGGGTTGCCTTGTGCGTATCGATGCCGATGATAACTGGATGTGCGGTCTTCATGGTGCCCTCGTTGTCTGAGATATGCCCGGGCATCGATCCGAGGGGACAGGACTGTGATGGGGCGTCCCCGACAGGCTCCTATAAGGTCACATCTCGCCCGTTGCCGGGGCGACTTGACGGTCGACACGTCAACACAATGACACGCGGTCAATCGTAACATGGGTCAGGCCATCAAGCCGCAATACCATATTCACAGTC
>NZ_PXNU01000138.1:0-1246 GCF_041300735.1 Phaeobacter sp. SYSU ZJ3003
TTGCTTTTCGTCATAACCATCATCCTTACTTAAGTTGATGGTCTCCGACAAACTCGGAGCGATTCACAGAACTAGCGGATCCGCTTTCGCGGTTGGTAGTTTTTCGAGGCAAGCCAGTGGCTATTCGGGATGCTGTTGACGCAACCGCTGCCAGGATATCCAAGCGCGCTGTGGTTACCTCGTCACGGGAAGTCGGTTCGATGGCCGGGGAGGCTATACCGTATATAGGTGCAGCGGTCATAGTCGGTGCTACGGCGCTGGAACTAAAAGATCTCTGCGAGACGCTTCAGGATATGGGCGAACTTCAACGTGCAATCTCCCCCGAAGCGATGCCCAGCGAAGATGAGAAGACTGTCTGCAACCAGCCGATCCCCACCCGCGAAGAGCTTTGGGAAAGCGTCAAGGGATCGCCGAAAGCAGCTTGGCAAGCAGCAAGGGGCGCAATCCCCACCCTGGAGGAGATAAAGAGCTTCGAGTTGCCTGAGATGGACTGGAAGGGGGCGTGGTTTACAGCTGTTGAGGGGGCCGGGAGGGCATTAGAAGCCACCGAGAACGGAGCAGGTTCAGCTGCGGCTGCGACGAAATCAGCAGTTGCAGAACTACTAGGGAAATTCAGTGGCGACGTTTCTGCGGAAAAGGAGGAGTAGCCGCCAGAGCGCAAGGATTCAAGGCTGCCGAAGCCTACTGGCAGAGGCTCTCTGACTATGTGGTCACTAAGAGGATCCCTACGTCCCCTGACTGACTAGGTATTCCAGCCCCATCGACGTTTACCGTTGGTCTGACTACCCCAAGGACAAGGCCTTGGTGGAAGAGATCGGGGGGATTAGCTGGCCGCTCCGACTTTGCAATGGTCTCTTACTGCGCACTGCGGACTGAGCCAACTTGGTGAGCTACCCCAGTAGCCCTAACCTATAGCCCTCCTGAGCATCCCCACGAGAAACCGGCGAAATACCTCGTCCTGTTCGCTCTTGGTAGGTAAAGAGGCGATCCATGTAGCCAACGCATCGAATTCCCTTCCGGTTCTCAATATGCTCCTGCAGCTGTTCGTCTGAGACATGTGAGTATTCGGGCATATCCGGCAGCTTGATCGATGTGGGTAGCGCCTGACCAACCACAGCCTTCGAGGCTTCCGCCATCACATCACGAAGTTCAGCAACTCGCATGTGGTCGATGACATAGCTCCCAACTTCAACAGCTAAGCGCGTAAGCGACTGATATTGTTGGAGCGGGATGCCCGCTTTTGCCA
>NZ_PXNU01000139.1:0-1220 GCF_041300735.1 Phaeobacter sp. SYSU ZJ3003
CGCCGCAGCATAACTGCGCCCAAAAGAGGGGCCCACGCGGCCTGAACAAAACTTTGCAACAGAGCCCTCCAAAGAAGGTCGCCGAGGCGCTGAACGTCGAAGGCATTCCCGGCCCACAAGGAGGTCAATGGGGTGCGTCGACTATCCACGGCAACCGAGAACGCGGCACCGGTATCCTTAACAACGAACTCTACATCGGCCGCCAGATCTGGAACCGGCTGCGGTATGTAAAAGATCCCCAATCGGGTAAACGGGTTTCCCGCCTGAACCCGGAGCGTGATTGGGTGATCACCGAAGTCCCCGACTTGCGCATCATCGAAGATGCCCTCTGGGTAAAGGTCCGGGCCCGGCAGGGAGCGCTGAAGTCGAAGGGGACGGGCATTCCGGTATGGGATCGGCGCCGGCCGAGGACCTTGTTTTCAGGCTTGATGGAATGCGGCTGCTGCGGGTCCGGGTTTTCCAAGGTACAGAAGGACTCATTTGGCTGCTCGGCGGCCCGGAACAAAGGCAAGGCTATTTGCACCAACAAACACCTGATTAAGCAAAGAGACCTGGAAGCCAAGGTTCTCGATGCCCTGGCCCATCACCTCATGGATCCTGAGGCGGTCGCGGCCTTCTGTGAGGCGTACACCGCGGAACGGAATCGTCTCGCGGCAGCGGCGACCTCGACCCGAACGACACTGGAGAAAGAACTCGCCACGACCAAGCGCGATCACGCCAAGCTGGTGGACGCGATCATCGCCGGAGTTCCACCGGACCAGGTGAAGGACAAGATGATCACCCTCGACACCCGCCGGAAGGAGCTGGAAGCGCAACTGGCCCAGGTCGACGCCTCCCCTGCCCCGGTCCGGCTGCACCCGAAGGTGTCCGAGACCTACCGAGAGCGGGTCGCTGCGCTGATCCGGGGCCTCGCCGAGATCGATGGCATGGAAGAAGCGCGAGAGGCGATCCGGGGTCTGATCGAGAAGATCGTGCTGACCCCGCGCGGGGACGGCCCGGGCCTGACGGTGGACCTGCACGGCGCATTGGCGAGCCTACTGCTCCTGGCGACGGGTGCTCCAACCCATCAGGTGGCCCGAATGGCTTCAGGAGGCCAAAACGCCAAGAACCCCGCAGAAGCGGATCTTCAAGGCGTTGATAGGATTGATAAATTAGTGTTGGTTGCGGGAGCAGGATTTGAACCTGCGACCTTCAGGTTATGAGCCTGACGAGCTACCGGG
>NZ_PXNU01000014.1:0-94613 GCF_041300735.1 Phaeobacter sp. SYSU ZJ3003
CACTACCATTTCGCCGAAACCAATCCTGCGCTGGATTTCGACCGCGCCGCGGCCCGGGGCATGCGTCTGGATATCGCTGCCGGCACCGCCGTGCGGTTCGAACCGGGCCAGCGCCGCGATGTGGCACTGATCCCGATCAGCGGTGCGCGCCGGATCTATGGCTTCAACCAAGAGATCATGGGGGATCTGTGATGCAGGAGGAAGGGCCTCGGCTGACCCTGGGTGGGCGCTGCTTCACCCGCCTATTCCCGCTCCCGCGCGTCACATCGCAGGTCTCGCGCTGTCCGAAACGTCGCAAACGCGGCCTCCCGTGGGGAGGGTCGGGCGCGGCCCGGCCTTGCGACCGGGCAGCCCCGTCAGCTCCTGAGATACGAGATTAACCGGGTCACCGCAGCGCGTGACCACCCGACCGGATAGGAACATCCATCATGCCCGCAAAACTTTCCCGCGCCGATTATGCCGCCATGTATGGCCCCACCACCGGGGACCGGTTGCGGCTGGCAGATACCGACCTGATCATCGAGGTGGAGCGTGACCTGATCACCGAAAACGCGGGCGAGAATGCGCCGCGCTATGGGGAGGAGGTGAAATTCGGCGGCGGCAAGGTGATCCGCGACGGCATGGGACAATCCCAGGCCACCCGCGCGGCAGGCGCCGTGGACACGGTGATCACCAATGCGCTGATCGTCGATCACACCGGCATCTACAAGGCCGACGTCGGCCTTCGGGACGGGCGTATTCACAAGATCGGCAAGGCCGGCAATCCGGACACCCAGCCCGGCGTCGATATCATCGTCGGCCCCAGCACCGAGGTGATCGCAGGCGAAGGGCGGATCCTGACGGCGGGCGGTTTTGACAGCCACATCCATTACATCTGCCCGCAGCAGATCGAGGACGCGCTGCATTCCGGCCTCACCACCATGCTCGGCGGCGGCACCGGGCCGGCCCACGGGACATTGGCCACCACCTGCACCCCCGGTGCCTGGCACCTGGGCCGCATGATGCAGGCCGCGGATGCCTTTCCGATGAACCTGGCCTTTGCGGGCAAGGGCAACGCCTCGCAGCCCACGGCGCTGGAAGAACAGGTGCTGGCCGGGGCCTGCGCCCTGAAACTGCACGAAGACTGGGGCACCACGCCGGCCGCCATCGATTGCTGCCTTGGCGTGGCAGATGCCATGGATGTGCAGGTGATGATCCACACCGATACGCTGAATGAGTCCGGTTTCGTCGAACATACCGTCGCCGCCATGAAGGGCCGTACGATCCACGCCTTCCACACTGAAGGCGCCGGCGGTGGCCATGCGCCGGATATCATCAAGATCTGCGGCGAAGAGCATGTGCTGCCCTCTTCGACCAATCCGACGCGACCCTTCACCGTCAATACCATCGAAGAGCACCTCGACATGCTGATGGTCTGTCACCACCTCGACAAATCCATCCCCGAAGACGTCGCCTTTGCCGAAAGCCGCATCCGCCGCGAGACTATCGCCGCCGAGGATATCCTGCATGACATGGGCGCTTTTTCGATCATCGCCTCCGACAGTCAGGCGATGGGCCGGGTGGGCGAGGTGCTGATCCGCACCTGGCAGACCGCCGACAAGATGAAGAAGCAGCGCGGCCGCCTGGCGGAGGAAACCGGCGACAACGACAATTTCCGCGTCCGCCGCTATATCGCCAAATACACCATCAACCCGGCCATCGCCCATGGGATCAGCCACGAAATCGGCAGCATCGAGGAAGGCAAGCGCGCCGATCTGGTGCTGTGGAACCCAGCGTTCTTTGGGGTGAAGCCTGAGATGGTGCTGATGGCGGGCACCATCGTCTGCGCCCAGATGGGCGATCCCAATGCCTCGATCCCGACCCCGCAGCCGGTCTATTCGCGGCCCATGTGGGGCGCCTATGGGCGGTCAGTGGAAAACTCCGCCGTGACCTTTGTGTCCGAAGCCGCACAGGCCAGCGGTCTGCGCGAGAAACTCGGACTGGCAAAGCAGACCGTCGCCGTCACCGGCACCCGCGATATCGGCAAATCCGATCTGCGGCTCAACGCGGCCACGCCAAAGATCGAGGTGAACCCGGAGACCTACGAAGTGCGCGCCGACGGCGAATTGCTGACCTGCGCCCCCGCAACCGAGCTGCCGATGGCACAACGCTACTTTTTGTACTGAGGAGCGCAAAAAATGAGCATTTTCAGAACGTTGCACAGAGCGCATGGCAGCCATTCCAACTGGGGCCTAGCTAGGTCAGCATTCATGCCCTACCTTGGGTGTCACTGGGAGGAGATCACAACTCAAAAAGGAGTGACCTCCAATGGCATATGCCGCACAACACACCACCGCCTCCGCCAGCGAGAAATCCGTTCTGGCGATTCTGGCAGCACCCTTCGTCGCCTTTGGTCGCGTGATGATCGCGCTGGGCGAAGCCAACACCCGCAGCCAGAAAGTTCAGCGCCTGATGGCCATGAGCGATGCAGAGCTGGCAGAGCGTGGCCTGACCCGCGACAAGATCGTTCATCACGTCTTCTCGGACGTCTACTACATCTGATTCCCGGCACCGCCGGTCTCCAATCGCCGCGCCGGGGGCTGTCATGACCGCCCCCGCGCAGCTGCCCAGCCTGATCGCCCGCCAGTATCACGGCCACAGCCATCAGCCAGAGCCCCGGGACCGGGTGGTTCTGGATTACGAAGCGCGGTTCCTGCGCCGCAAGGTTCTGAGCACCGAAACCGGTGCCCGGCTGCTGGTGGACCTGCCGCAGACGACCTCGCTGGATCACGGCGGGGTTCTGATTCTCGAAGACGGCGGAGAGATCGCCGTCACCGCCGCCCCCGAGGCGCTGCTGGAAGTGACAGCAGGCAACACGAGCGGCGCGGAATTGGTCCGGCTTGCCTGGCATATCGGCAACCGCCACACCCCCTGTCAGATCCAGCCCGAGCGCCTGCTGATTCAGCGCGATCACGTCATCCGCGCCATGCTGGAACGCCTTGGCGCCAATGTGCGCGAGGTTGAAGAGTCCTTCACGCCCGAAGGCGGCGCCTATGGGCACGGGCGCACCCATTCTCACGATCACGGTCATACGCATGATCATGGACATTCCCACGATCACAGCCACGGGCATGAGCATGATCACGGGCACAGCCATTCCCATAGCCACGAGCACGCAGGCGGGCAGGCCCATGAGCATTGAACCCGGCGCCGTCCTTCTGATGCAGTGGCTCTCCCCGGCCTACCCGGTGGGCGCTTTTGCCTATTCGCACGGGCTGGAGGCTGCCTGCACCACCGGACAGGTTACCGATGGGACCGGACTGGCGGACTGGCTGGGCGATCTGCTGCTCTACGGCAGCGGGCGCAGCGATCCGATCATCCTGTCCGCTGCTTACCGCGCAGCGGATGATGTGGCCCTGTCCGAAGTGGACATGCAGGCGCGGGCCTTTGCACCGTCGCGCGAACGGCTGGCCGAGAGCCTCAATCAGGGGCGCGCCTTTTGCCAGACCACATCCGGTGTCTGGGGCGATACCCTGCCTGACCTCACCTATCCCAGCGCCATTGGCCGCGCGGCGCGCCTGCACGGGCTGTCGCTGGAGCTGACGGCGCATATGTACGTGCATGCCTTTGTCTCGAACCTTGTAGCGGCCGGGCAACGGCTGTTGCCAGTGGGCCAGCTGCAAGGTCAGCAGATCCTGACCGATCTCGGCCCGCTGATCCGGGAGGCGGCACAGAACGCCTGCGAGACAGATCTGGAGGCGCTGGCCGGGGCCAGCTTCGCATCGGACATCGCCTCGATGACCCATGAAACCCAATACTCAAGGATCTTCCGCTCATGAGCAGTTTCAACGGACCTTTGCGCGTTGGTATCGGCGGCCCGGTCGGCGCAGGCAAAACCACGCTGACGGCGCAGCTGGCGCGCGCCCTGTCGCCGCATCACTCGATCGGGGTGATCACCAACGACATCTACACGCAGGAGGACGCCGAGGCGCTGATGCGCATGCAGGTGCTGCCGCAGGACCGGGTGATCGGCGTCGAAACCGGCGGGTGCCCGCATACGGCGATCCGCGAGGATGCCTCGATCAACTTGGCCGCCGTGGCCGAAATGCAAGAGCGCCACACGGATCTGGAAATCGTGCTGATCGAAAGCGGCGGCGACAACCTGTCGGCGACCTTCAGCCCCGAGTTGGCCGATGTGACGCTCTACGTGATCGATGTGGCCGCAGGCGAGGAAATCCCGCGCAAGGGCGGCCCCGCCATCACCCGCTCGGACCTCTTGGTGATCAACAAGACCGACCTTGCGCCGTATGTGGGGGCCTCGCTTGAGGTGATGGAGCGGGACGCCGCGCGGATGCGGGGGGCATTGCCCTTCGTCTTTGCCAGCCTGCGCCATGACAAGGGCGTGGCGGATATCGTCGCGCATCTGTGCAGCATCGGCGGCGTCCAGTCACCGCTGCTGTTGCAAGAAACCGTATGATCCGGGCGGGCAGGACAGAAGCTCCCGCGCCTGACCTCGCCTTTGAAAAAGGCGCGTTCCGTCTTGGGCCGGGCGCTGCGCTTTTGCGCGGCGCCTGGCCCAACTGCGAGGAGGTATTCAGGAATACCCCGCAGCAGGCGGGAGCATCCGCCGCGCCACCTGCAACACAAAGAGACCGATCCAATCTGCCGAATTGACGCAGCCACGGTGGCCTGAGATAACCCGTCCGAACCTATTGCGTGTGGACATATTTACGACTATCAACGTTAGCGCTAACGATTTGTGCAGCTCGCATATGCTAGAACCGCGCCGGGAACAAGATCAGACTCTAATCAGACCACTTGCAAGGAACCTGTTGGAATGAGTGATATCTGGGCACAACTGGCCCGACACAGAGCCGAAACCGCCAATACGCCGTTGCTGTCGCTGTTCGATGACGCGGACCGGTTCGATGCTTTCTCTGCCGACAGTGATGGCCTTCTCCTCGACTATTCCAAGACCTCTCTGGACCAAACGGCCCTGTCCCTGCTGATCGATCTCGCAAAGGAAACCGGTCTGCCGGATCATATCGACGCCATGTTCCGCGGCGAGCGGATCAACGCGACCGAGGGCCGGGCCGTTCTGCACACCGCCCTGCGCGCACCCGCGGATCAGAAGATCCTGGTGGATGGCACAGACGTGATGCCTCAGGTGCAGGAGACCCTGCGCCGGATGGAGGCCTTTGCCGGAGCGCTGCGCAGCGGCGAGACGAAAACCGCGATGGGCGCGGCCTTTACCGATGTGGTCAATATCGGCATTGGGGGCTCCGACCTTGGCCCGGTAATGGCGACGCTGGCCCTTGCGCCTTATCACGATGGACCGCGCTGCCATTTCGTCTCCAACGTCGATGGCGCCCATATTGCCGATACGCTGAAGGATCTCGATCCTGAAACGACGCTGATCGTCATCGCCTCCAAGACCTTCACCACCACCGAAACCATGGCCAATGCCGAAACCGCACTGACTTGGCTGCGCGCGGCCCTGGGGGATGGCGCCACCGCGCATCTGGCGGCGGTCTCCTCGGCGCTGGACAAGACTGCCGCCTTTGGCATCCCGCCCGAGCGTGTGTTTGGCTTTGCCGATTGGGTTGGCGGGCGCTATTCCATGTGGGGGCCGGTCGGCCTGCCGATCCTGATCGCCGTGGGCCCAGACAATTTCCGCACCCTTCTAAGCGGCGCCGCAGCCATGGATGCGCATTTTCAGACTGCCCCGCTAGAGCAGAACCTGCCGGTCCTGCTGGGGCTGATCGGGATCTGGCACAACAACATCTGCGGCTATGACAGCCGCGCGGTGCTGCCCTATGACCAGCGCCTGTCGCGCCTGCCCGCCTATCTTCAGCAGCTCGACATGGAAAGCAACGGCAAGGGTGTGACCCTTGATGGCGAGCTGCTGACCCGCCACTCTGGCCCCGTGGTCTGGGGCGAGCCCGGGACCAATGGACAACACGCCTTCTATCAACTGCTGCATCAGGGCACCCGCGTGGTGCCTGCAGAATTCCTGATCGCAGCCGAAGGGCACGAGCCCGAGCTTGCCCATCAGCACCGGATGCTGGTGGCCAATTGCCTGGCCCAGTCCGAGGCGCTGATGCGCGGCCGCAGCCCGGAGGAAGCGCGCCAACTGGCCGCCGAACGTGGCTTCGAAGGCGGCGAGCTCAAACGGATGACCGCGCATCTGACTTTTCCCGGCAACCGCCCGTCGGTCACTATCGCTTACCCCCGGCTGACGCCTTTTGTGCTGGGGCAGATCATCGCCCTCTTTGAACACCGGGTCTTCACCGAAGGCGCGATCTGGGGGATCAACTCCTTTGATCAATGGGGCGTGGAACTGGGCAAGGAACTGGCGCTCAGCCTGATGCCGATTCTCGACGGCGCCGACCCCACCGGCAAGGACGGCTCGACCCGGGGCCTGCTGGCAAAACTGACCTGAAGACCGGTCCGACATCAACCTGACCCGCTGCAAGGATCTGACAGACACATGGTTTCCCGCGTTATCCCCGTTCAGCCGTTCGATCTGGTCCTGTTTGGTGCCACCGGAGATCTGGCGCGCCGCAAGATCCTGCCGAGCCTGTTTCACCGCTTCCAGATCGGCCAGTTCAGCGACGATACCCGCATCATCGGCTCTTCGCGCGCCGATCTGGACCGGCCCGAGTTTCAGGAGCTGACCGCCGCCGCGATCCGCGAATTCGGCCAGCCCGGCGAAACCAACGAGGCGGATATCGCCGCCTTTATCAAGCTTCTGGATTATGTCGCGGTGGATGCGCGCGGCGATGGCGGCTGGGCCGAGCTGGGCCAGCACCTGCGCGCTGATGTCACCCGCGCCTTCTACCTGTCGGTCGCCCCCAGCCTATTCACCGATATCGCAGACCGGCTCAGCGCTAGCGGCATGGTCACAGCCGAGAGCCGCATCGTGCTGGAAAAACCCTTTGGTCACGATCTGGCCTCAGCGCGGGAGCTGAACCAGGCGCTGCGGGCGCATTTTCAGGAAGATCAGATCTACCGGATCGACCATTATCTGGGCAAGGAAACCGTGCAGAACCTAATGGCGCTGCGCTTTGCCAACTCCCTGTTCGAACCGCTATGGAATTCCTCCCATATCGACCACGTGCAGATCACCGTCGCCGAAAGCATCGGGGTCGAGGGGCGCGGCGAATATTACGACAGGTCCGGAGCCATGCGGGACATGGTGCAGAACCACCTGATGCAGCTGCTGTGCCTCACCGCGATGGAGCCGCCAGCGCGGTTCACGCCGAACGCGGTGCGCGACGAGAAGGTCAAGGTGATCGAGGCGCTGGACCCGGTGGCCCCGGATGATATCGCCCGCGGCCAGTATCGCGGCCGCAACGGCGACAGCTACCGCGAGCATGCGGGCAATCCCGACAGCACCACCGAAAGCTTTATCACGATGAAGGTGCAGGTGGCGAACTGGCGTTGGGCCGGAACGCCCTTTTACCTGCGCACCGGCAAATGCCTGCGCGAACGGGTCTCCGAAATCGCTGTCTATTTCCGCGACCCGCCGCATAATATCTTCGAAGGCGCCGCAGGGGTGCACGGCAACGTGCTGGTGATCCGCCTGCAACCGGATGAAGGCATCACCCTGCGCACCACCATCAAGGATCCCGGCCCCGGCGGCATGCGCCTGACCGGCGCCAACCTCGACATGACCTTTGCCGACAGCCTGCCCGATGCGGGCCGTCCGCAGGACGCTTATGAGCGACTGATCATGGATGTGATACGGGGTAACCAGACCCTGTTCATGCGCGGGGACGAGGTCGAAGCTGCCTGGGCCTGGGCCGATCCGATCATCGCCAGCTGGGCTGAAAGCGAAACCACGCCGCAGCGCTATGATCAGGGTGGCTCCGGCCCCGAGGATTCGCTGCTGCTGATGCACCGGGACGGGCGCCGATGGCGTAGCATCGGAGATTGACGTCCCCGACGCCACCGCCCCACAGCCCGCCCCGCGCAAGCCATTCGAAAGGCATCTGACATGAGCTTGAACCAGACACTCAAAGAGGTCACCGAACGGATCATCGCCCGCAGTGCGGAGACCCGCAGCGCCTATCTGGCGCGGATGCGCGCTGCGCAAGGCAAGGGTCCGGCGCGGGCACATCTATCCTGTTCCGGTCAGGCCCACGCCTATGCCGCAACCGGCGCCGATCAGGACCCGCTGGCTAGCGGCAGCGCCGGACATCTCGGGATCGTCACCGCCTATAACGATATGCTCTCGGCGCATCAGCCGTTTGAAACCTACCCCACGCTGATCCGCGATGCGGTCCGCGCCAGCGGGGGCACCGCGCAGGTCGCGGGCGGCGTGCCTGCCATGTGCGATGGCGTCACCCAGGGCGAGGCAGGCATGGAGCTGAGCCTGTTTTCCCGCGACACCATTGCGCTCGCGACCGGCGTCGCGCTGAGCCACAATGTGTTTGATGCGGCGGTCTATCTTGGCGTCTGCGACAAGATCGTGCCGGGTCTGGTGATCGGCGCGCAAACCTTCGGGCATCTGCCTGCGGTGTTCCTGCCCGCCGGGCCAATGACCAGCGGGCTGGCGAATGACGACAAGGCCAAGATCCGCCAGAAGTACGCCGCCGGAGAGATTGGCCGTGATGAGCTGCTGAAGGCCGAGATGGCCGCCTACCATGGCCCCGGCACCTGCACCTTCTACGGCACCGCCAACACCAACCAGATGCTGATGGAGTTCATGGGGCTACACCTGCCCGGCTCCTCCTTCGTCAATCCCGGCACCCCCCTGCGCGAGGCGCTGACGGTGGAGGGCGCAAAACGGGCGCTGTCGCTCAGCGCGCTTGGCAACAATTATACGCCGGTCTGCGATGTGCTGGACGAAAAGGCTTATGCCAACGGCATCGTCGGGCTGATGGCCACCGGTGGGTCGACCAACCTGCTGATCCATCTGATCGCCATGGCCCGCGCCGGAGGAGTGATCCTTGACTGGCAGGACTTTGCGGATCTGTCGGATGTGGTGCCGCTCCTGGCGCGGGTCTATCCCAACGGTCTGGCCGACGTGAACCATTTCCACGCGGCGGGCGGGCTTGGCTATATGATCGGGGAACTGCTGAACGCGGGCTTCCTGCACCCTGACACCAAGACCATCGCAGGTGCCGGGCTGGAACAGTACACGCAGGAACCCTTCCTGACCGAGGATGGCCTGACCTTCCGCCCCGGCACCACAACATCGCTGAATGACGCGATCCTGCGCCCGGCACAGGCTCCGTTCCAGCAGACCGGCGGGCTGAAGCGTCTGACCGGCAGCCTGGGCACAGCGGTGATCAAGGTCTCCGCCGTGGCCGAGGAACACCACGTGATCGAGGCCCCCGCTCGCGTCTTTCACGATCAGGAGGAGGCCAAGGCCGCCTTCAAGGCAGGCGAGTTCACCGGCGATGTGATCGTCGTTGTGCGCTTCCAGGGCCCCAAGGCAAACGGCATGCCGGAACTACACAGCCTGACGCCCATGCTGGGCATTCTGCAGGGCAAGGGGCACAAGGTGGCGCTAGTCACCGACGGGCGCATGTCCGGAGCTTCGGGCAAGGTGCCTGCCGCCATCCACGTGGTGCCTGAGGCGCTGGACGGCGGCCCCATCGCCAAGATCAGGGACGGCGATATGCTGCGGCTCGATGCCACCACAGGCACGCTCGACGTGCTCACCCCCGGCGCGCTGGACCGCGAGGCCGCTACGGCGGATCTCTCCGCCTATCAGCACGGCACCGGGCGCGAGCTGTTTTCCCTGTTCCGCCAGGCCGTCACATCCGCCGATACCGGCGCCAGCGTTTTCGGAGACTGATCCCATGTCAATTTCACCGAAGGCGGCCAGCGCCCGCACCCGCGAGATCTGCCAAATGGCACCTATCGTTCCGGTTCTGGTGGTGCATGACGCCGCCCACGCCCGCCCGCTGGCCGAGGCGCTGGTGGCAGGCGGGCTGCCCGCACTGGAGGTCACCCTGCGCACTCCGGCGGCCCTTGATGTCATCCGCGAGATGGCAAAGGTGCCCGGTGGCGTGGTCGGCGCAGGCACATTGGTCACCCCCGATGACGTTGCAGCGGCGGTCGAGGCTGGCGCGCAATTTGGCGTCTCGCCCGGCGCCACCGATCAGCTTCTGGACGCCTGTGAGGCCGCAGGCCTGCCGATGCTGCCCGGCGCCGCCACCGCCTCCGAAGCGATGCGCCTGCTGGAGCGCGGCTATGACATGCTGAAATTCTTCCCCGCCGAAGCCTCGGGCGGGGCGCCCGCGCTGAAAGCCATCGGCGCGCCGCTGCCGCAGATCTCCTTCTGCCCCACCGGCGGCGTCAGCCCCGGCAATGCCCGCACCTACCTGTCGCTGCCCAATGTGGTCTGCGCCGGGGGCAGCTGGGTCGCCCCGGCAGACCTGATCGAGGCGGGCGACTGGGCCGGGATCACCGAACTGGCCCGCGCCGCGCGGCAACTGGCAGGCTGAGCTCCAGAACACCCACCGACAAAACAAGGGACCGAGAGCACCAGCCTTGACAGTCGGGGCCTGTTCCGCGATGTATCGCAACCAATTTGCAATTGGTTGCACTCCTTATCCTGCCATATGGTGACGGGCGCGCGGCCGGACTTCCGACAGCACCCGCCCTGTAGCGCTCACCACCCGAAAGACGATCTCTCATGTTTGAACTCGAAACCCTCCTTCCTCTGGTCGCCGTTGCAGCCGGCTCTGGCATCATCGGCGGTATTCTGGCCGGCCTTCTTGGCGTTGGCGGCGGCATCGTCATCGTGCCCGCGCTTTACTTCGCCCTGTCGCTCACCGGGATGGAACCCGCGCTGACCATGCAGGTGGCGGTGGGCACCTCGCTGTCGACCATCGTCTTTACCTCGCTGTCCTCGGGCTATGGCCACTACAAGAAAGGCGCCATCGACATGGCGTTGCTGCGACTCTGGGCACCGTCGATCCTTGTGGGCGTGGTCATCGGCGGCGTGCTGGGCGGTATCGTTTCGGGGCAGGTGCTGATCGCGGTCTTTGCCACGGTGGCGGTGATCGTCGCGCTCGACATGATCCTGCGCAAGGCGCAAGACAGCGACACTCCGCGCAGCTTTTCCAAACCGGTCTGGGCCGGGCTTGGCGTCGTGGCCGGCTCGATTTCGGCGATGATGGGTATCGGCGGCGGTACCGTTTGCGTACCGATGCTGAACTTCCTTGGCTATGACATCCGCAAGGCCGTGGGCACCTCTGCCGCAATCGGCTTTATCATCGGGGTGCCGGGCGCGCTAATCTACATGGCGACCGGTTTCGGCTCCGAAGGTCTGCCGCCCTTCTCGCTCGGCTATGTGAACCTTCTGCTTGCGGCGGTGATCATCCCGCTCAGCACGACCTTTGCCCGGGTTGGTGTCAAACTGGCCCATAGCATCCCGCGCCGGGCGCTGCGCCTGTCCTTTGGGCTGTTCCTGCTGATTACCTCCGCCCGGATGTTCAAAGACCTGTTTCTGGGTTGATCCGAGGCTGAACAGAGGCTGATCCTGCCATGACACCGCCCCCTGCCCCGCCTTCGGATACCGAGATCGCTGCGCGTCTGCGCCGGGATATCGCCGAAGGCGCGCCGCTGAAGAATGGCCGCCTGCCGCCCGAACGGGAGCTGGCCCAGCGCCACGGTATCAGCAGGGCGCGGCTACGGCGGGTGCTCGATCTGCTGGCCGCCGATGGCACCATCTTCCGGCGCCGGGGACAGGGCACATTTGTGCTGCCGCCCCCGGCCACCGATGCCGCACGCCTGAAACCGCTGGCGCGGCGGGTGACCCCGGCCGAGGTGATCGAGGTGCGCCTGTCACTGGAACCCCGCCTTGCGGCGCTGGCCGCGACCCGCGCCACCCCGCAGGAGCGCGCGCAATTCGCCCAGATCGCCGCGGCCACCCAATCGGCAGAAGATCAGCGGAGCTATGATGCGGCAGATGATATCTTTCACTACAAGATCGCGGAAATGGCCCATAACGCGCTGTTCCTGACCATGTACGAGGCGATCCGCAGCGTGCGTCAGGAGGCCAGCTGGATCCGCCCGCGCGCCGAAACCTATTCTGGCGCGGTATTCGAGATGCTGGCGCAGCAACACCAGGCGCTGGCCACCGCGATCATCGAAGGCGATGCACCGCGCGCGGCAGAGACAATGAAGACCCACCTGCACAGCGTATCAGAAACCCTGTCGCGGGCCGATCCGGCACCCTGATCCGGGGCGTTTATCCAGCCTTTGCCAGCGCCGGACCAGCACCACGCCAGCCCGGCAGCGTCTGATCCAGATATGCGGTCACTTCGGTCAACCCTGCAGCATCCAGCGCCACCTGCATCTGGCGCAAGACGCGGGGCAGGAAGTGCAGGTAGCCGGGTTTACCGTCGCGCTGATGTAGGCGCAGGAACACACCTGCAATACGGGTATGGCGCTGCGCTCCCAGCAGGTGATAGCGCCGGGTGATCGCATCAGCGCCACCGGCGGCATCCGGCGCGGCGGCGATGTAGCGTTCAAGCATTGCCTGCTCCAGCCCCGGTTCCAGATCGCGGCGCGCATCCTGCAACAGCGACACAAGATCATATTCCGCAGGACCGGTCACGCCGTCCTGAAAATCCAGCAGTCCGCAGCGGCGCACTCCGTCGCGTTCGCTGAGCTCCATCAGGTTGTCGACGTGAAAATCGCGCAGCACCAATGTGCGCGGACCAGACAGCGACAGGGTCAGCGGCTCCCGCCACAGATCGCGGAACTCCGCGTCGAACGCTTCCGGGTCGATGTCCGGGCGCAGCGTCGGCGCGAACCAGTGGGAGAAGATCGACAATTCCTCCAGCAGGGTCGCCAGATCATACGCTGGCACCTGCACCGATGCGGCCTGCGGATGATGGTGCAGGTGCAACAGAGCATCCACCGCGAGGGCATAGAGCATGCTCTCGTCCCGCCCGGCAGCCAACTGCACGCTATAGGTCTGGGTCCCGAAATCTTCGATCAGGGCCAGGCCGGTGTCCGGATCGGCGCCAAAGACCTGCGGCGCGCTCAGGCCCAGTTCTGTCAGATGCTGCGCGAGAGACACGAAACCGGCAAACCCCGCCGGATCACTCGGATCCTGCATCAGCATCCTGCCGCGCCCCTCAAGCCGCATATACCGCCGCGCCGAAGCATCGCCAGGCAAGGGCAGCAGGGTTGCATCCGCCTCTCCCTGCTTGGCCAGAAAGTCGGCGATGGTGGGATCCTGCTGAACGGAGGCAGAGGGCGGGGAAGACATCATAGGCAAGGCACCTTGCAGCAACAAAGGACGTGGGCCACAGGTCTGGAGGATTTTCGCCGCCCCGTCCAGCCATGCCGCCCGGTATGTGTGGTCAACCCCTAGCCCTGTTTCACAAGCCCGTTCACAAAACGCCGCACCAGCGGCGCCACCACAAGCACCACGCAGAAGGCCACTGGCCAGCTATAGAGCCAGGAGGTCAGCCAAGTATCAAAGGCCTGCGCGCTGAAACCGCGCGTCCTGAGCGTTGCCACCATAATCACGATGCCCGACATGATCCCGGACAACAGGAAGCCAAACAGAACAGGCGCGAAACGGGCGGGCAGCATGGAAGACTCCTTGTTCACATTCCGGCAGGAATATGTGGCAGGGAGCAACCAATTGCCAGACCGGGGCGCGGGATCGTAATCCCGCGTGAACGTACCTGGAGAATTCTGGTCAAAAAACGCTCAGAGCATCCAGCCGAGACTGTCTTCGGTGCGCAGCGTCGAAGGGGTGTATTCCGCGCTGACCCAGCCCTTGTAGCCGCTGTCGTCGATGGCGGCGAAAAGCTCTTCAAAGTCGACGGGACCGGTGCCCGGCTCACAGCGCCCAGGTGCGGCGCCGATCTGCACGTGCACCACATGCTCCTTGAAGGTCTCCCAGACCTTCAGCGCATCGCCGTGGATCATCTGGGCGTGATAGGCATCGTATTGCAGCCCCACGTTCGGGCGGTTCACCGCCTGCAGAACCTCAGCCGCCAGATTGTAGTCGTTCAGGAAGTAATTCGGCTGGTCCCCGACATTCAGCGGTTCGATGGTGAACTGCTGCGTCGGCGCGCGATCAGCGGCCCACTGCAGGTTCTGGATGAAGGTCTGTTTCGCCAGATCGCCCGTCGCATAACCGGCCATGATGTGAATGGCGCCGGGGCGCAAGATCTCGGCGTAGCGCAGCACCCGGCGGATATCGCGTTGATACCGTTCCCCGCCGCCCGGCAGCGCCGCATAGCCGGGCATACCGCCAGTGTAATTCGGCGGCGGCGCGTTCATCAGCAACAGTTCCAGCCCGTTCGACACCAGCGCCCGCTGGGTTTCCTTTGCCGCCAGTTCATAGGGAAACAGGATCTCAACCGCGTCGAACCCGGCCCGAGCCGCCGCTGCGAACCGTTCAAGATAGGGCAACTCAGCAAAGAGCATTGAGATATTCGCGGCAAACCTTGGCATCGGAGCTCCTGTCGTTTGCCGCAGATTTAAGGCCTCGCAGACTCGGCGCCAAGGGCGGGAAAACGGTGCATTAAACGCAACCGCCACAATATTGCCACAAAATCGACTCTATTTTACCCAAAATGCCAGAACCTGCTAACGATAGCTTAATTCGCTCCCTGGAGACGCGCCGGAAAGGTGGGAGTTCTGGGGCGGTTTCAGCCTTGATCCAGCTCTCCCGATGGGATGACCGGGAAGAATTCCCCAGATGACCACAGGCCGAACCACCCGTCATGATGGCTACCCAGTTCGACCAGCCGGTAAAAGCTCTTGCGATCGATCAGCGCCTCAAGCCCGGCCCGGATCATCACGTAAGGCGACGGCTCGCCAGTCTCGGGATCCCGCACCACCCGGATCGGATGATCCGGCCCCGCCACGGCGCTGTCGCCGACATGGGTGGTGAAGGTCAGCACCTGATCCTCTCCCGCGCCAGAGGCTTCGAAATCGACTGCCACGAAAGGCGCATCATCGACGGTGATTCCGACTTTTTCGACCGGCGTCACCAGGAAATACTTGTCGCCTTCGCGTTTCAGGATTGATGAAAAAAGCCGCACCAGCTCAAACCTGCCAATGGGAGTGCCAAGGTAGAACCACGTCCCGTCCCGGGCGATGCGCATGTCCAGATCGCCGCAAAACGGCGGGTTCCACAGGTGGACCGGCGGCAAACCCTTGCCTTTCTTGGCCGCAGTGGCTGCGGCTGCTATGCCGTCGGCTGTCGGTGTCACGATGTTTTGTCCGCTCATTGTTTTTGCCATTTCCGTTGGGCGAGATACACTAAGACCATATATGCGCCGTGAAAGGAAAGTCATGTCCGAACCCGATGATCTGCTGGCCGACATCGAAGCGCTCGAAGCCAAGCTGCAACAGGCGCGGGAGTCGATCACCCGCCGTTTTATCGGCCAGGAGCGGGTCGTGGACCTGACCCTTGCCACTCTTTTGTGCGGCGGTCACGGGCTGCTGGTCGGACTGCCCGGCCTCGGCAAGACCCGGCTGGTAGAAACCCTGTCGACGGTGATGGGGCTGGATGGCAACCGGATTCAGTTCACCCCTGACCTGATGCCGGCGGATATCCTTGGCTCGGAGGTGCTGGACACCGCCGCCGATGGCAGCCGCGCCTTCCGTTTCGTGCCGGGGCCGGTGTTCTGTCAGCTCTTGATGGCGGATGAGATCAACCGTGCCAGCCCCCGGACCCAATCGGCGCTGCTGCAGGCGATGCAGGAACGCACGGTGACCGTCGCGGGTGAAGACCGGCCGCTTGGTACGCCCTTTCACGTGCTGGCCACCCAGAACCCGATCGAGCAGGAAGGCACCTACCCCCTGCCCGAAGCGCAGCTGGACCGCTTTCTGTTCCAGATCGACGTGCAATACCCGGACCGCAAGACCGAGCGGGACATCCTGCTGGCCACCACCGGTGCAAGCGAGGCCGAGGCGCATCAGGTCTTTACCGCCGATGAGCTGATTGCGGCCCAAAACCTGCTGCGGCGCATGCCGGTGGGCGACTCGGTTGTCGAGATGATCCTGGACCTGGTCCGCGCCTTCCGCCCCGAAGAACCGGGCGCCTCGCAGCGCGTCGTCGATACGGTCGCCTGGGGTCCGGGGCCCCGCGCAGCCCAGGCCCTGATGCTGGCGGTGCGCGCCCGCGCCCTGCTGCAGGCCCGGCTGGCGCCCAATGCCGAGGATGTGATCGATATGGCCCGGCCGGTTCTGACCCACCGGATGCAGCTCAACTTCTCGGCCCGCGCGCGGGGTGACAGCCTGGCCGATCTGATCGACAGCACCGCTGCCGAGCTGACCCGCACCGGAGCCGCCGCGTGACCCAACCCGCCGCCTCTGACGCGTCTTCTCCCGTCGCCCCGGCCGCAGATCTGCGCCACCGGGCCGAAGGGGAGGCCAGCGCCCTGCCGCCGCTTCTGGTCGATGCGCAGATGTTGGCAGGTGCTGTCCTATTGGGGGAGCACGGGCGGCGGCGCGCCGGAACCGGCGATGATTTCTGGCAATACCGTCCCCTGCAACAGGGCGACAGCCGCCGCATGATCGACCATCGGCGTTCGGCCCGGGGTGATGTGCAATTCGTGCGCGAACGGGAATGGCAGATCGCCCAGACGGTGCATGTCTGGACCGATCTTGGCGCCTCGATGCGGTTTTCCTCCAGCCCCGAATTGCCGCAAAAGATCGACCGCGCGCGCCTGCTGGCGCTGGCGGTGTCGGTCCTGATGCTACGCGGCGGCGAACGCGTGGGCCTCACCGGCGGTAGATTGCCCCCGCGCAGCGGCAAGGCCCAGATCCTGCGTCTGGCCGAGATGCTGAGCCGCGAGGACGACGCCGATTACGCACCACCCGAGCACCGCGCCATGGTGCCCCATGCCCGCGCCCTGTTCATCTCGGATTTCCTTGGCCCCTTTGACGAATTGCAGCTGGCGCTGAGCAAGGCCGCCGACCGCGGCGTGCGCGGGGTGCTGTTGCAGGTTCTGGACCCAAGCGAGGAAAGCTTTCCCTTTGCCGGGCGTACCCGGTTTCACAGCATGACCGGCGGGCTGGTGCATGAAACGCTGAAGGCCTCGGCATTGCGTGACCGCTATCTGGACCGCATGGCCGAACGGCGCGACGCACTGGAAGCGCTGTGCCGCACCGCAGGCTGGCGGCTGGGTCTGCATCACACGGGTGACAGTGCCCAGGCTGCGCTGATGTGGCTCTATCACGCGCTGGAAAGGTCCTCCGCATGACCCTGATTGCCGGTATCGGATTTGCCTATCCCTGGCTGCTGCTGGGCCTGCTGGCTCTGCCGATCCTGTGGCTGTTGCTGCGCGCTGTGCCGCCTGCACCGCGGCGGCAGGCCTTTCCCGCCGTGACCTTGCTCTTGGGCCTTGGCGATGACGAAAGCCTGTCCGACCGTACCCCTTGGTGGCTGCTGCTGCTGCGGATGCTGGCGCTGGCGGCAGCGATCATCGGTCTGGCCGGTCCGGTGCTGAACCCGGAAGAACGCGACAGCGGCAGCGGACCGCTGCTGGTGGTGCTGGATGCCACCTGGGCCGGGGCTGATGGCTGGGAGGAGACCCGCGATCAGATCACCGCGCGGCTGGAGGAAGCCGGGCGCAGCGACCGCACCGTCGCCGTCCTGCGGCTGAGCGATCCGCAACCGCTACAATTCCTTGCGGCCAGCGACTGGGCCCGGCAGGTCGCCGGCCTCACCCCCAATCCCTGGCAACCGTCTGCCGATCAGGTGGATCAGGCACTCACGCATATCAGTGAAGCTACAGAAGGCTTTGACACGCTCTGGTTCAGCGACGGGCTGGACTATCCCGGGCGGGAGCGGCTGACCGAGGCGCTGGCGGCCCGCGGCGTCCTGCAGGTGCTGGAGCAGCCCGGCGCCGCCTTTGCGCTGGCACCGCCCAGCTATGCCGATGGCGCGCTGGAACTGACGGTGGAGCGTAGCCTGCCCGGCCCGGCACTGGATCTGATGGTGCAGGCCCGGGGCCGCGATCCCGGCGGCACCCTCCGCAGCCTCGCTCAGGCCACCGCCCGTTTCGATGCAGGCGCCACAAACGCCAGCGTCCGCCTATCCTTGCCGTCCGAGCTGCGCGCCCGGATTACCCGGTTTGAACTGGCAGGCCAGCGCAGCGCCGGGGCCGTGGCCCTAGCCGATGACGGGTTGCGCCGCCGCGAGGTCGCGCTGATCGCCTCGGAAAGCGAAGACGAGGGCCTCGCGCTGCTGTCGCCGCTGCACTACCTCCGTCAGGCACTGGCGCCCACGGCGGACCTGCTGGAAGGCGCGCTCAGCGATCTGCTGCCCGCCAACCCCGATGTGATCATCCTCGCCGATGTCGCCCGCCTGCCCCCGGCGCAGGAACAAGCGGTGATCGACTGGGTCGAAGAGGGCGGGCTGCTGGTGCGCTTCGCCGGCCCCCGTCTGGCCGCCAGCGATACCGCCCGCAGCGAGGAAGAACCGTTGATGCCAGTGCGTCTGCGCCTTGGTGGGCGCAGCATCGGCGGCGCCATGAGCTGGGGTGAGCCAAAGACGCTGGCGCCTTTCGAGGATGACTCTCCCTTTGCCGGGCTGCGCACGCCAGAAGAATTCACCGTCTCGGCGCAGGTGGTGGCCCAGCCGGACCCATCCCTTGCCGACCGCGTGATCGCCGCCCTTGGCGATGGCACTCCGCTGGTCACCCGCAAGCCGCTGGGGCAGGGGCAGGTGGTGCTGTTCCATGTCACCGCCAATGCCGAATGGAGCAGCCTGCCGCTCTCAGGCCTGTTCGTGCAGATGCTGGAACGGCTAGCGGTTTCTTCGGCTGTCGGCACGCCCGAGGCAACCAGCCTGGAAGGTACCGTCTGGCGGCCTGTTTCGGTGCTGGATGGATTTGGCCGCAGCCGCGAGGCAGGCACCCTGCCCGGTGTGCAAGGGCCTGATCTGGTCGCCGCCCCGGCAGGCCCGGCGCTGCAGCCCGGCCTTTATGATGGCGGCAATCAGACCCTCGCACGCAACGTGCTGCGCGCGGGCGATAGCCTGACGGCGGCGTCCTGGCCTGCCTCGGTTCCGGTTTCCGGCTACAGCGCGGCGCAGGAGCGCCCGCTTGGCGGCGCATTGCTTGGGCTTGCCCTTGTGCTACTGGCGCTTGATGTACTGGCGACCCTGCTGGTCTCTGGCCAACTGGCGCAACTGCGGCGCAGCACCGCCCTTGTCCCCTTGCTCGCAGCAGCAGCTCTGGCACTTGGCGCCCTGTCGCCACGCCCGGCCCTGGCGCAGGAAAGTGGCGCCGCCGATCCGGTCGCGCTGGCCGCCGAGCTGACGCTGGCCCATGTACTGACCGGCAATGCAGAGGTAGACCGGATCGCCCGGGCCGGTCTGCAGGGCCTGTCGGACACGCTGTTCTTCCGCACCTCGGTCGAGCCATCAACGCCCGCCAGCGTCGATCTGGAACGGGACGAGTTGGCGTTCTTCCCGCTGCTTTACTGGCCGGTGACGGCGGATCAGAAAATGCCCTCGGCTGCGGCCTATACAAGGCTCAACGCCTACCTGCGCAGCGGTGGCATGATCCTGTTTGACACCCGCGACGCCGATCTGACCGCTGTCGGCGCCACCAGCCCCGAAGCGCGACGCCTGCAACAGCTTGCGCTGGGGCTGGATATTCCGCCGCTGGAGCCGCTGCCGCCGGACCACGTGCTGACCCGCACTTTCTACCTGCTACAGGACTTCCCCGGCCGCCATCCGCGCGGCCCGCTTTGGGTCGAAGCCGCGCCGCCCGATGCAGAGCAAGACGAAGGCATCCCCTTCCGCACGCTTAACGACGGGGTGACGCCGGTGGTGATCGGCGGCAACGATTGGGCCTCGGCCTGGGCGGTGGACAGCAATGGCCGCCCGCTGCGCCCGGTCGGGCGCGGCTATGCCGGTGAGCGTCAGCGCGAGCTGTCGCTGCGCTTTGGCGTCAATCTGGTGATGCATGTGCTGACCGGCAATTACAAATCCGATCAGGTCCATGTTCCGGCGCTGCTGGAACGGCTGGGGCAATAGGAGCCACGACGATGACGCAGACGATCCTGTTCGACCCGCTGCTGCCCTGGCCCGTGATCTGGGCGCTCGCCGCTGTGACGGTACTGGGCCTAGCGCTGGCCATCTGGGCGCGGATGCGCGGCTGGCTGCTGCGCGCGGGCGCCGCCCTTGGCCTGCTGGCAATGCTCGCTGGGCCAGTGGTGCAGAACGAAAACACCGCCCCCTTAAGCGATATCGTGGTGGTGGTCGCCGATAAAACCGCCAGCCAGAGCCTGCCTGCCCGGCCCGAGCAGATGGCCGAGGCCGAAGAAGAGCTGAGACAGGCGCTAGAGGCCCGCCCCAATACCGAAACGCGCTGGGTCACCCTGCCGGATGCCGCCGATGACAGCGGCACCGCCCTGATGCAGGCGGTTTCCGATGCGCTGGCCGATGCGCCGCGTGGCCGGATCGCCGGGATCATCGCCCTGTCGGACGGTCAGATCCACGATGCCGATCAGGCCCCCGACCTGCCTGCGCCGCTGCACCTGTTGCTGACCGGCAAAGACAGCGACTGGGACCGCCGCCTTGTGGTGCGCAACGCGCCCGCCTTTGGCATCATCGGAGAACCCGTCACCCTGACGCTGCGGATCGAGGATCAGGGCGCCGCGCCCGACGCCGCCGCAACCGCGCCGCTGGAAATTGCGATCGATGGCGCCGAGCCGAAACGGTTCACCCTGCCGGTCGGTGTCGATTTCGAACTGCCCATCGCCCTGCCGCATGGCGGGCGCAACGTGATCGAATTCTCGGTACCCGAAGCTGCCGGAGAGCTGACTGCCCGCAACAACACGGCGCTGATCCAGATCAACGGCGTGCGGGACCGCCTGCGCGTGTTGCTGGTGTCCGGAGAACCGCACCCCGGCGGGCGCACATGGCGCAACCTGCTGAAATCGGATAGCTCGGTGGACCTGGTGCATTTCACCATTCTGCGCCCGCCGGAAAAACAGGACGGGGTGCCGGTGGATGAGCTGAGCCTCATCGCCTTTCCCACGCGCGAATTGTTTCTGGAGAAGATCGACGATTTCGACCTGATCATATTTGACCGCTACAAACGGCGTGGGATTCTGCCTGCGATCTATCTCGACAACGTCGCCGATTACGTGGCCAAGGGCGGCGCCGTGCTGATCGCGGCGGGGCCGGATTTCGCCAGCGCCGCCAGCATCTACCGCAGCCCCCTGTCGGCGGTCCTGCCCGCCAGCCCCACGGCGCGGGTCTTTGAACAGCCCTATCTGCCCCAGGTCACCGATCTTGGCGCCCGCCACCCTGTCACCTCGGGACTGAAACGGGAAAGCACAGACGGGACGTGGGGCCGCTGGCTGCGCCAGATCGATCTGCAGGAACCGCAGGGACATGTTCTGATGGAGGGTGTCGAGGACCGGCCGCTGCTGGTGTTGAACCGCGAAGGCGAGGGACGCGTGGCGCTGTTGGCATCGGATCATGCCTGGCTATGGAGCCGCGGCTATGAAGGCGGCGGGCCGCAGCTGGAACTGCTGCGCCGCCTGGCCCACTGGATGATGAAAGAGCCAGAGCTGGAGGAAGAGGTTCTGACCGCCGAGGCCACCGGCCAGAAGATGCAGATCACCCGGCGCACGCTGCAGGACAGCATCGGCGCCGTCACCATCACCGCGCCGGATGGGTCCGAGACGGTGCTGGACCTGCAGGAACGGGCGCCGGGCGTCTGGCAGGGCAGCTATACCGGCGCCGAGATCGGCCTGTACCACCTCAGCGAAGGCGAGGCCTCAGCCGTCATCGGACTGGGTCCGGCGGCGCCCCGGGAGTTCGGCGAAACCGTCGCCACCGGCGAGGTGCTGCGCCCGGTGGTCGCCACAGCGCGGGGCGGTATCCTGCGGCTGGAGGACGGTCTGCCGCGTCTGCGCGATGTGCGCGAGGGGCGCCCGGCCGCCGGACGTGGCTGGATCGGTCTGACCCCGCGCGAGGCCTATGAAACCCTGTCGGTGTCACAGCATCCGCTGCTGCCTGCCTGGCTGGTGCTGCTGGTTATTGCCGCGCTGATCACCGCAGGCTGGCTGCGCGAAGGACGCGGCTGACCCGGGCCGCAGATCTGCTATCAGTCGATTTCGATCGCGGCCCGGGCCGAGCGGCCCGCCGCATCAAGCACCACCAGATCGGAAAAACCAAGGCCGGGACTGGGGATTTCGAACTCCCGCGCCTGCTGCCCCTGCAGCACCGGTTTTCCATCCGCCAGTACCACGAAAGGCGCAGTGCCGCCGCGCAATTTGACCGGCAGCCCGCCGCCCTCCAGCGCCAGCCGGGCGCCATTCGGGGGGAACAGCATCTGCGGCGCATTCTCTGCCGGTTCGAATACCGCGTCCCGTGCCCGGAAGCGGCGCAGCGGCGCGGGCAATTCCGCCGCCGACAGGATCAGGGTCGCGGCGGGCGGCGGTGGCAGCGCGTCAAAATCGGGCTTCAGCAGACCAAAGGCCTCGAACAGCACCGGCGCGGCCAGATCACCGCCAAAGGCCCCCGGCACCGGGGTGCCATCCGCCCGGCCCATCCAGACGCCGATCACATGGCGCCCATCCCAGCCCAGCGCCCAGGCATCGCGGTGGCCATAGGACGTGCCGGTCTTATAGGCCAGAACACCGGCCCGTGCCCCGGGTGGCGGCGCCAGCCCGCGCAGCACATCGCCCAGCTGCCAGGCCGCAACGTCCGATATCATCCGGGGGCGATCCTGCTGCGACGCCCCCCGCAGCACCCGCAGCGCCGGTCCCTGCCCGCCCGCAGCCAGCCCGGTATAGATCTGCACCAGATCCTGCAGCGAGGTGCCAAGCCCGCCAAGGCTGATCGCCAACCCCGGTTTGCCGCCCGGCAGCCGGGGATCGGCGCCGCCCCGGCGCAGGGCCGCCATCACATGCGCCGCGCCCAGCTCGCGCGTGAGCTTCACCACCGGGATATTCAGGGACAGCTGCAACGCCTCGCGCACCCGCAAGTCGCCACGAAAGACACCGTCGAAATTCTGCGGCGCGTAGCCGTCGAAATCCACCGGACCGTCATGGATCAGCGTCTCGGGGTGCACCAGTCCACGATCAAAGGCCAGCCCGTAGACCAGCGGTTTCAGCGTCGAGCCCGGAGAGCGCAGCGCCTGTGTCATATCGACAAATCCCTGCCGCCCCTGATCGGCGTACCCGGGTGATCCGACCGAGGCGAGCACCTCTCCGCTCTGGTGATCCACTACCATCAGCGCCGCCGAGAGCCGCGCGCCGCTGCGCCGCGCCGCCGCCTGTACCAGCTGCTCCATCCGCTGTTGCAGATCGGCCTGCACCGTCAGGGACAGGCGCCGGGCGCCGGGATTTACGGACAGGGCGCGGTCAGCCAGATGCGGTGCCAGCCGGGGCATCGCAGCCATCTGCCGGGGCAGGCGCGCCTTGGTTGCGATCTCGGCGCTTTCGCTGTCCAGAACACCATCAGCAACCATCCGCGACAGCACCTGCGCGCGTGCTTGTCGCGCGGCCTCGGGCGCCCGATCCGGGCGGCGGCTTTCCGGGGATTGCGGCAGCGCCACCAGCAACGCCGCCTCTGCTGCGGTCAACCTTCGCGGTTCCTTGCCCAGCCAGACGTAACTGGCGGCCCGCAGCCCTTCGATATTGCCACCATAGGGCGCATGGGTGAGATAGAGCCTCAGGATCTCAGCCTTGCTGAGCCGCCGCTCCAGCGCCAGGGCCACACGGATCTGCCGCAGCTTGCCGGACCAGCGCCCGGTCGAGCCATCCTCCAGCAGTCGTGCCAGCTGCATCGTCAGCGTCGAGCCGCCCGATACCACCCGACCATGCCACAGCGCCTGCCCACCCGCACGCAGGATCGCCAGAACATCCACCCCCGGATGCGACCAGAACCGGCGATCCTCATAGGCGATCAGCATCTCGGTGAACCGGGGATCCACCTGATCGAGCTGCAGCGCCATGCGCCAGATGCCATCCCCAACCGGGTAGACCCGCAGCAGGCGGTCCTCGCGGTCCATTACCTCGAGCGAGGTTTCGGCAAGGGTCAGCGGCAACTCGGTATCGGCAACCCAATCGTCGAACAGACGCCAGCCGATACCGAGCAGCAGTGCAAGCGCGGTAACGGCCCACAGACCCCGCCGCCAGAAGGTCGGACCACGGGCACATTCACCACGCGCTGACCGAGTGGTAAGCGCGCGCAAGTATGCCCGCCAACTGCCGGTCACCGGACCTGCACGCGGCCTGCGGCGGTGCGGGCGCGGTAGGCTGGACGGTACATATCCTCGACCGAGGCTGCCGGGTGATGGAAGCTGCCCGGCGTCACAGCCCGCGTGACATAGGCCAGCGTCACGGTTTCGGTGCCGCCGATATCTACCGCTGCCAAGAAGCGGTCAGAGCGGAACTCTGCATGGGTTGCCTGATCCAGCTTCAGCCAATCGAGATCGCGCAGATCGCCCGAGCGCAAGAGGTTCGGATTGTCGATCTCAAACCCCGCCGGAAGCGGATCATCCACCATCAGCCGGGCACCGGTGCCTTCATGCGGCACCACGCTCAGCACGGTCACGAAACGCGCCCCGGTTTCAAAGCTCAGCTCCGCGATCGGTTCGCCCTCCAGCGTGTAATAGCTGCGGTTCAGCGTGTAGCCATAGCCGCCCGCCTCGGGCGCGACCATGGGCACGCCAAGAGTGGTCAGGGTAATCTCGGTGCTGCGTCCCGAAGCTGCTGAAATGGATTTCCCCGTGGCTGCGGCGCTGCCATCCAGCACCTCGACAAAAGGCCCGGCAACGCTTTGACCATTGACCAGCAGACCGCTGCTCTCGGGGCTCGTGACCAGTGCCTGCGCCGCCAGCAGAGTCCATGCGGCCTCCTGCGTGGACATCCGGCTGCCATCCTCGGTCACCCGGGCCATCAGGTATTCCTGACTGACCGCTGCACTTCCGGCCTCACTTGCCAGCGCCAGGACCGCAGCGGCATCGCGGCGATGGGTGCCGTAGTCGACCCGCCAGACCGGGGTTTCCGCGCCGCTGCGGCCCAGCATCTGCGCCGCCCGCCCGAACATGCGGTCGGCGCGGGGTTGATCGCCATAGGCCGCCAGCGCAGCGCCCAGCTGCGCCGCCGCCAGCGGGGTGGCGAAATCGCCTGCCTTCACATCCGCATAGTAGCGCAGATCGCCCATAGCAGCGGCCCCTTCGCGGGCCAGCACCATCAGCGCATAGGCAATGTCCTCGCCTCCATCGTCGAAATCGGGGGCGTAGTTGATCCGGTTGCGCAGGTTGTCCATCGCCTGGGCAAAGGCCTGATCGGGCACCGCATAGCCCTGCGCCCGGGCGCGGGACAGGAAATCGCTGGCATAGGCATCAAGCCAGAAATCACCGCTTTCGGCGCGCCACAGGCCAAATGCACCGTTGCTGGCCTGCCGCGTCAGCACCTTGCGGATCGCCGCATCAATGCGCGCCTTCACAGCCGGTCCATTGCCCAGACCCGCCGCCTCGGCCACCGAAGAGAGATAGAGCAGCGGCATCGCCGTCGAGGTCACCTGCTCGGTGCAACCATAGGGGTAGCGATCCAGCTGCGCCAGAAGACCGGGCACGTCGAACTTGGCCAAAGGTCCGGCAGAAAGCACCGCCCGCGCCGAGCCGGGCCGCAGTCCGGCAAAGACATCGGCGCTGAACTGGAAACTGTCGCCGCCCGACAGCCGGAAGCGTCGGGTCTGCGCCACGACGGGATCATTGGCCCGCACCGGCATTCGCAGCCGCTGCACCAACGGCAGCCCAGCGGGCGTCGTCAGGGTCAGCTCGATCTCGGGATCGCCCACAGCCCGTGCCGACAGCGGCAATTCGAGCACCGCCTTGCCCTGCTCGGCCAGCGTCACCGCGCCCGGCAGGGGGCCAAGCTCCAGCCCCGTGCCGATGGCACGCGCCGACAGGGCCATCTCGCCCGCCGGTCCATCCGCATGCACGATCTCGATCCGGGCGCGACTGCTATCGCCCGGCGCAAGGAAACGCGGCACGGTCGCGGTCACCACCACCGGATCACGCACCAGCATGTCTGCCTCGGCCTGCCCGACCGCACGCTTTGACCAAGCCACTGCCATCAGCCGTACGGTGCCGTTGAAGGCAGGCAGATCGACCGGGAACAGCGCCTCGCCATTGGCGTCCAGCTGCAAGGGGCCAGAGAAGACCGCCACCAGATCCTGCGTGGGCGGTGGCGATTGCATGCGCATGCCGTTATCCGCATCACCGCCCGAACGCACCTGCCCCATCGCGCCATTTCCGGGATCAATCAGACGCCCGTAAAGATCGCGCAGCTCCATCCCCAGCCGCCGCTGACCATGGTAATGCGCGGAGGGATCGGGGCTTTTGAAACCGGTGAGGTTGAGAATGCCGAGATCAACAGCGGCAACCGTTAGCCAGACCTCTTCTCCCGCTGCGGCCCCATCGACCCGGACCCGGGCCATTTCGGTGCCGCGCGGACGGGCGACCTCAGGCACATTGATAGCAACCGACAGCTCCTGCCCCGGCTGGGCCACGCTGGCATGCGCCAGACCCAGCGCCCGCGCCGGTTTCCGGCTGGCCTTGCCGGTGACGGGCTGCAGCACGGTTGCCGTCACATAGGCGCCGCTGCCCCAGGCTTCGGTCACAGTGAGGGGGATCGTGCTTTCGCCTGCGGGCACTTCGACGGCCATGCGGTCAATCAGATGGTTGGACACCACCGAGATCAGCGCGGTGCCCCCAGCCCGGGGTACGATACGCAGACGGGCAGTATCGCCGGGCTGATAGCTTTCCGCATTCAGCGACAGCTCCAGCCGATCCGGGGTCGCGGCGCTATCCGCCGGGGCATACCAGCCCGCGTAGAAATCCAGCGCCGCCGTCACCGGCGTGCCATCCAGACGTTCGATGACCAGCTCATAACGGCCCCACTCCACCGGCTCGGACAGGTTCACCGGTTCCTGCCCCAGCGTTGTCTCGCCGGTGGCGATGCGGGTGCGGCGGGTGGTCGGCTCCCAGTTCCAGTTGCCGTAAAGCTGATACCACTGATAGCGCGTTTCGACCCGGTTCAGGGTCCATTTCACCTGCATCGGCAGGGGGCTGAGGTCAGGGCTGAGGGCGATCACCTCGAACCCGGCCTCGCTGCCCTCGCCCACCACATCATCGAACAGGGGACGAATGCCGATCACCGGGGTTGCGGGCCGCACCGGCAAGGTCAGCTCGCGCTCGACCGGGCGGGCGGCGCCATCCATGACGCGGGTCACGATGGTCGCCTGCATCGGTTTGCCCATCGTCGCCGCCGCTGGCAGCGACACCACGACCGAGGCCTGCCCCGCCGCATCCGTTTTATCGCCGCCAAAGTAAGAGCGCTGCGGGCTGCCGGGCGCATCATAGCGGCCAAAGCGATACCCCGGCCAAGCCGCAACCGTGTCGCTGGCGCTGAGCCGCAGATCGCCGTCGATGGTCAGCCCCGACCCCGGCGCGCCAAACAGATAGCGGGCCGAAATATCAAGCTGCGCCGCCTCGCCCGGCACCAGTGCCGCAGCATTCGCGACAGTCTGTGTGAAGTCGATCCGTTCGGGCAGGAAATCCTCAACCAGGAGCTGCCGGGTGGCCAGCGCAGGGGCCTTGGGATCCGTTTTCAGGTCCAGACGCCAGGTGCCGCGCGGCGCGGACTGACCGATCGGTAAGTTGAACACATGCCCCCCGGCCTGTCCGCCGTCTGATACCTGACGGCTGTACTCGACCCCATCGGGACGGTGCAGGATTGCGGTCAGCGGCAGGTCGGTAATGGCGCGGGCACCACTATCGCGCGTCAGGGCGGTGACATGGATCACCTCCCCGGCCCTGTAGGCACCGCGATCCGTTGCCAGGAAGACATCCACCGGCCCCGGCGCGGGACGACCTTCGACCCCGCGATCCGACAGATCGAATGCTGCATCCTTCAGAGATAGAAAGGAAAAATCTTCTTCCCCCTGCTGCGCCATGACCATTGCCGGGGCAGCGGCGCCGCGCCCGCGCGACAGGCCTGGATCAAACCGGACATAGCCAGTGGCATCGGTCCGCGCCGTGGCCAGCACCGCGTTTGCGTTCGAAATCAGCGTCACTTCGACATCCGCACGCGGCTTGGCGTCGGTGAGACCCTGCACCTGAACATGCAGCCCGTCCGCGCCGGACATGGTGCTGAGGCCAAGGTCGGTTAACACAAACCACTGGGTCGCGCCGGGGTCCTCATACGGGTCGGCGCCGGGCACACGGGCCGTCAGCGCATAAACCCCTACCGGTCGGTCAGCCAACACATCGACAAGCGGAATCCGGGTGGTCATATCCTGGTTCAGCGCATCCTGAACGCTGGCCGTACCGGTCCAGACCTCCTGCCCGATGTCCGAGGCAAAGTATTCATCCTGCCAATGGGACAGCGGGCGGCCGAAATAACCTTCCTGCAAGGTGCGCAGCAGGTTGCGGTCGCTGACCTGCCGCAGTTGCAGCGCGACTTCGCGCAGGTTCACGGTCTCCACCGGCAGCGCCACCTGATCAGATTTCGCCAGCACATAGGCCCGGCCCGGGAAACGGACCGATGGGGTCCGATCGCGCACGTAATGGGTCAGTTCGACCTCTTTGCTCAGGACCTCACCGCTGGCGGCAGGTAGACCGCGCCGCAAAGCGATTCGGTAGCGCTCGCCATGTTCGGCGCCATCAAGGCAAAGCTGACGGCCACTGGCTTCGGCAGCCAGTTCGGCCCCGGCCCCCTTGATGTAATCGCCATAATCCACACCGCTGCGGGCAAGATCCTCGGAGAACTCCACGCAGATCCGCGGCGTGGCGCTGTCGCTTTCCACGGTGCTGTCGGTGACGCGGAAACCATATTTGCCGATGGCTTCATCCAGCAGCGCTGCCGTGTCGGCCCGGGGCGCAAGATCCTGCGCCAGACGCAGCACCGACAGCATGTCGCGGCCACGCCCCAGCCTCTCAAGCGCGCGTCCCGCCGTCACCAAAGCCTCGGCCTGCAAGGGCGCCGCCTCGGCCCGCAGGTATCCGTTCAGCGCCGCAGACAGGGCCTGCTGCCGTTTGGCGTTCTTGTTCTGCTTGCTCTGGTCTGCGATTCGCAGCCACAGGGCGGAAACCTCGGTCCACAGGGCCGGATCATCGTTCACGGCAACCGCCGCGCTGAGCCAGCCGAGTGCGCTTTGCACGCCGCCCGCGCGCGCCTGACCGCGCCCGGCGCGGATCATATCGTCCAGAGTTTCACCCCGTGACGGATAGCGCAGACCAATCTGCCGGGCCTGCCGCAGCGCTGCCTGCAGATCGGCGGGACGCAGGATAGTGAGTCGCTCAGCCCTCTGGGAGGCCGCCGCCTGCTGCGCCGCAGATATTGGGCGTTTCAGCGCCGAAATCGCACCGGTGTAGGGCGTGGCCTCTTTCATTTCGGACTTTGGAAAACAGGCGTTTGCCTTGTTGTTATAAGAAAATCCAGCACAGGCCTGCTGCGCGCTGCAGGCCCTTTGGCAAGCGTTCAGATCCGTATCGAAAAGGGCCTGCAGATCGGATCCGTAATAGTCAGTATCCGCAAAGGACTGGTACCGCACCTGTGGCAAAACGGGATCCGGCCCCGCCTGCACCGACGCAGCAAAAAAACCGAGAAATGAAAGCAAAACAATAAGAAACCGATCCAACATGGCACCCTCCGAACTGAGGTTAAGCTTGCACGCACTTAACGCCATAGCAAGGTTTCCCGTCGTAACACCAATCATGGCCAATTTGCCGCCCGAGTTCAGGCTCGGAGTAAACACGCCATTTAATTGAGGATGGAGCTAGCAGGGATGAACCTTGCCGAGAAACTCGCTGAGGAACGCCGGGCACGCCTGGCGGCAGAGCGGCTGCTTGAACTGAAGCAGGCCGAGCTGACCGCAGCGAATCGCAAACTCGGGCGTCACGCGCTGGCTCTGACCCGGCAGATCGGTGTGACCCAGGCCGAAGTTGCCAACGTACGCGACGAAAACGCCAAGGTGAAATCCGACCTCAGCATGGCCAACGAAAAGATCGAAAAGGCCGAACGTCGTCTGTGGCATTCGATCCAGGCCTTTCAGGACGGCTTTGCCTTCTTTGATTCCGACAGCAAGCTGATCGGCGCCAACACTGCCTATCTGAACATCTTTGACGGGCTAGAGGAAATCACCCCCGGCGTCTCCTATGTGCGGATCCTTCAGATCCTGACAGACGAAGGCCTGGTCAATACCGAAGAGCTCAAGCCGGATCACTGGCGGTCGATGATGACCGATCGCTGGATGTCCCTGAAACCAGAACCCATCGTGATCCGGATGTGGGACGACCGTTATCTGCGGCTGTTCGATCAGCGCGGACAGGGCGGCGATGTGGTCAGCCTTGCGCTCGATATCACCTCCTCGGTCCGTTACGAGGAAGAGCTGCGGGCCGCCCGCGAACGCGCCGAATCCGCCAACCGCGCCAAATCCGCCTTCCTCGCCAATATGTCCCACGAGATCCGTACGCCGATGAATGGCGTCATCGGCATGGCCGAACTTCTCAGCGACACCGAGCTGAGCGAGGAGCAGCGTCTTTACGCCAATACGATCAAGAACTCAGGCGAGGCGCTGTTGGTCATCATCAACGACGTGCTCGATTACTCCAAGATCGAAGCGGACAAGTTGGCACTGCACCCCGAGGCCTTTGACCTGGAGCGCAGCATCCACGAGGTGGTCATGCTGCTGCAACCCACGGCCCGGGACAAAGGCCTGGCGATGCTGGTGGATTACGACATTTTCCTGCCGACCCGTTTCGTGGGCGATCCCGGCCGTATTCGTCAGGTTCTGACCAACCTGGCCGGCAATGCGCTCAAGTTCACCAAGGAAGGTCATGTCACCCTCCGGGTCACCGGTGTAACCAACCCGGACGAGAACCTGTGCTGGATTCATGTCACCATCGAAGACACCGGCATCGGCATTCCTGCGGAGAAGATCGAGCACATCTTTGGCGAGTTCAACCAGGTCGAGGATGAGCGCAACCGCAAATTCGAAGGCACCGGTCTGGGTCTTGCCATCTCCAAACGCCTGATCGGCATGATGCGCGGCGAGATCTGGGTCGAAAGCGAGGAAGGCCAGGGATCCTGTTTCGGTTTCCGCCTGCCGCTTCCGATTCCGCAAGGGGCGCATACCTCGGTTCCCGAGATGACACCCGGCCTGAAGCGGATCCTGCTGGTCGACGATCTGCAGCTCAACTGCGAAATTCTGCAACGCCAGCTGAAACTGCGCGGCATCGATGTGACCACCGCCCATACCATCGCTGACGCCATGGATGCGATGGCCGCAGACATCGATCTGGTGATCTGTGAACATGGCCTGCCTGGCGGTGGCGGCGTGCAACTGGCCCGTGATCTGCGCAACGGCAAATGGAACGACGTGCCCCTCCTACTGCTCAGCTCCAACCCGCACACGGTGCAGGACGCCGACGTAGAAGATCTGAAGCTATATATTCTGCAAAAGCCCACGCCCCGGGATGAGCTGTTTGAAAAGCTAAACGAGATCGCGGCCGCCCTGCCTGGAGCGCAGCCTGCAGCGCCGGACGCGGAACCGGGTGCCGCCCCCGGGGAGTTGACCCTGGAAGAGGCCTATGCCGCCGACAACGCCAAGTTGGTGTCCCCCGACGGTGAAGGTGCTGTTCTGGATCAATCCGAAGATCTGGCCTCGGCCCCCCGGCAGATGCGGGTTCTGGCTGCCGAGGACAACAAGACCAACCAGCTGGTGTTCCGCAAGATGGTCAAACATATCAATATCGACCTGCGCTTTGCCAATAACGGGGTCGAGGCCGTGGCGGCCTATCAGGACTTCGAACCGGATCTGATCTTCATGGACATTTCCATGCCGGTGATGGATGGCAAGCAGGCCACCATGGAAATCCGCAAGATCGAAGAGGAAACAGGCCGTCACGTGCCCATCGTCGCCCTGACCGCGCATGCCATGGCTGGCGATTCCGAAGGCATACTGGCGGCGGGCCTGGATCATTATCTGACCAAACCTCTGCGCAAGGCGCTGATCCTCGAACGTATCGGTGAATACGCCCCGCAGGATGCCCAGCCGATCGATCTAAGCCCAGCCGCCTGATCCACCTCCACGACAGCGCCATGTGCAGATACCTTGTAGCTGCGAATGGCTCTGGGGCGGCACAAATGGGGCGGGCGGAGCTCAGCCGCGCAGGAACACCGGCTTGTCCGGCTCCGACAGCTCCGGTTTGTAGACGTAACCTCCGGTGTCGAAATCCTTAAGCGCCTCGGCATCGTTCAAACGGTGCTGGATGATATAGCGCGCCATCGCGCCGCGAGCCCGTTTGGCATAAAAACTGACGACCTTTGGCGTGTCGTTCTTCATCTCCATGAAGACCGGCGTGATCACCTTCGGCTTCAGCGCTTTCAGATCCACTGCGCCGAAATACTCCTGGCTGGCGCAGTTCACCAGAATATCGCTGCCTGTTTCTTCGGCCTGGCGGTTCAGGGCTTCGGCGATCTGGCTGCCCCAGTATTCATAAAGGTTCTTGCCGCGTTCGTTTTTCAGCCGCGATCCCATCTCTAGCCGGTAGGGTTGCATCCCGTCCATCGGCCGCAGCACCCCGTACAGCCCCGACAGAATGCGGAAATGATCCTGGGCCCAGGCCATTTCCTCGGCATCGAGCGAGGCGGCCTCAAGCCCCTGATAGGTATCGCCAGCAAAAGCCAGCACGGCGGGGCGCAGGCTATCGGTGGCCGGCTTTTCCTCAAAGCTACGGAAGCGGTCGTAGTTCAGCTTGGCCAGATCCTCGCTGATATGCATCAGCTTCATCAGCTCGGCCACCGACAGCTCCCGCGCCACGGCGTTGAGACGCACCGCGTCCTCCTGAAAGGCAGGCGCGGTCATTTCCATGTCGCGCTCTTCCCAGTCCAGTTTTTTCGCAGGGGAAACCACTACCAGCATCTGTCATCCTCGCTCTGTTCTGGGCCAGACTTAGCCCGCGCCGCGCAAGACGTCCAGAAACGCCGCCGCGAAACGTTCCGCGCGGCGCTCCCCCAGAAGCCGCTCCAGCCCCGCCTCATCGCCCGGCCGCATCTGGGCCACCTTGGCCAGCAGCGAGGCCGAGCAGCTGAGCGGTTTAAGCGTGCCGCATTCCCCCCGCGCCAGCTGCCCCTGAACCTCAAGCAATGCATCGTACAAAGACCCCGCCCCCTCCCGTGTCGCCAGTTTGCGCCGCTGCGGGTGCATCTGTTCCACGGCGCCGGTGATCACGCTCAGGAATTCATCGCCATATCGGTCCAGTTTTTTGGCGCCGACGCCGCTGATGCGGGCCATCTGATCCAGCGTTTCGGGCCGCTGTTCAGCCATCTCGATCAGGGTGCGATCCGGGAAGATCACATAGGCGGGGACCTTTTGCGCCTCGGCCAGCGCCCGGCGCTTTGCCTTCAGCGCCGACAAGAGCGGCGCGTCCTCGTCCGAGACCAGCGCCTTCACTGCCGGGCGCCTGTCAGCGGTCTTGATGGTATCCTTGCGCAACTCGATCCCGGCCTCGCCGCGCAGCACCGGCAGGGCCGCATCGGTCATACGCAGCGCGCCGTGTCGCTCGGGGTCCGGGCGCACCAGATCGTGCCCCATCATCTGCCGGAACACCGCCTGCCACTGGCCCTTGGCGTATTCCTTGCCGCAGCCAAAGACCGACAGCTCATCATGGCGTTTGGCCCGCACCCGGTCGGTTTCGGTCCCGCGCAGGATGTCGATCAGATGCCCAGCGCCATAGGTTTCCTGCGTGCGCAGGATCGCCGACAGCGCCTTGCGCACCGCCGTGGTGCCGTCAAAGACCTCCACCGGATTGTCGCAAAGATCGCAGTTGCCGCAGGGCTCTGCCGTTTCGCCGAAATAGGACAGAAGGTTTTGACGGCGGCATTTCAGCGCCTCGGCCAGCCCCAGCAGGGCGTTCAGCCGCGCATGATCCGCAGCGCGGCGTTCCGGCGGCGCCATGCCTTCGTCGATCTGGCTGCGGCGCAGGCGGATGTCCTCGGGCCCGAAAAGGGTCAGGGTTTCCGCAGGCGCGCCATCGCGGCCCGCGCGGCCGATTTCCTGATAATAGGCCTCGATGCTTTTGGGCAGATCCGCATGGGCAACCCAGCGGATGTCGGGCTTGTCGATGCCCATGCCAAAGGCCACCGTGGCCACCACAATCAACCCATCCTCGCGGGCAAAGCGGGTTTCCACGATGCGCCGGTCCTCGGCCTCCATGCCACCGTGGTAGTGACAGGCAACATGGCCCTCTTCGCGCAGCGCGGCGGCCAGCGCCTCGGTCTTGGCCCTTGTGCCGCAATAGACGATCCCCGATTGCCCCTTGCGGGCGGCAGCAAAGCCGAGGATCTGACGGCGCGGGCTGTCCTTGGTGCCAAAGGCAAGGTGAATATTGGGCCGGTCAAAGCCGCGCAGGAAGGCGCGCGGCGCCTGTCCATCGAACAGCTTCTGAACGATCTCTTCCTGGGTTTCCTGATCCGCCGTCGCGGTAAAAGCCGCCAGTGGCACGCCCAGCGCCTGGCGCAGCTCGCCGATGCGCAGGTAATCGGGACGGAAATCATGGCCCCACTGGCTGACGCAATGCGCCTCATCCACCGCGATCAACGAAACACCGATACGCCGCAGCATCCCCATCGCCGCCCCCGAAGCGAGCCGTTCCGGCGCCATGTACAAAAGCTTCAGCCGCCCCGCCTCGATCGCCTCCCAGACGGCCTCGGTCTCTTCTTCGGTATTGCCCGAGGTGAGCGCACCGGCGGCAACCCCAGCTTCCTGCAAGGCGCGCACCTGATCACGCATCAGGGCGATCAGCGGCGAGATCACCACCGTGACCCCATCGCGCATCAGGGCAGGCAATTGGAAGCACAGGGATTTACCGCCACCCGTCGGCATGATGGCCAGAACGTTTTCGCCTGCGGTCACCGCATCGACGATCTCTTCCTGTCCGGGGCGGAAGGCATCAAAACCGAAAATATCGCGCAGCAGCGGGGTCGCCTGTGGCAGGTCTGTCGTCTGCGTCATCAAAGGGAGGGCCTCAAGGGAGTGTCTGCTCGGATTTGGCACACAATCCCACAGGAGGAATCGGGCGGCAAGAGGCCGCCCAGTTAAATCACCGGTCTAATCCGCGAACATGGCGCACCGAACAGGCGCTGCCCGGCCTCACGGCCAGGCCAGACCGGATCAGTAGAACATCATCATGTTGTTCTGGATGATGATGCGCAGCGCATAGACCGCGATCAGCACCAGAAGCGGCGCCAGATCGATCCCCTGCATATTGGGCAGCAGGCGGCGGATCGGCGCATAAAGGGGCTCAAGGATGCGGTTGAGACCATACCAGATCTGCGCCACGAACTGCTGGTTCAGGTTCAAGACCTGGAAATTGATCAGCCAGCTCATGATCACATGCGCGATGATGAAGAACCAGACGATGTCCAGGATCAAAAGCAGGATTTGAAACAGCGATAACATCCTATTCCCCTATGTTAGCCAGCGTAACAGGTAAGCAGCCGGGTGCAGATGCGCAAGGCTTCCGCGAGGTTGCGGTTGACGGGCGGTAAATGGGTGGCAACACGGGCACATCGCAAAGGAAAGACCGCCCATGTTTCCCATCGTCCGCCTGCTGAAAGATCTGTTTGTCGCCAGCCGCATGGAACCCCTGCCGCTCACGGCCGTGCACCGCTCCAGCCATATCTGCTGGCCCTGGGATCTGGATATCTGGCTGGAGCTGAACAACGGCCGCGCGATGACCCTTTATGATCTGGGGCGCACCATGCTGGCGCAGCGCGTCGGGCTGATTGGCGCGCTGCGCCAGAACCGTTGGGGGATGACCGTGGCGGGCACCTCGGTGCGCTTCCGCCGCCGTATCCGGGGCTTTGAACGCTTCGAGATGCGCAGCCGCGCCGTGGCCTGGGACGACAAGTTCATCTATCTGGAGCAATCCATGTGGAAAAAGAACGGCGAATGCGCCAGCCACGTGATGCTGCGCACCGCCGTCACGGACGCAAAGGGCATCGTCCCCCCGACAAAGGTGCTGGCGGCCGTCGGTCAGGGGGACGCCGAAACCCCGACAATGCCCGAGTGGATCGCAGCCTGGTGTCAGGCTGATGCCACACGCCCCTGGCCACCGATGGCAGAGACGCAGGATGGGCTTGCTTCGTAATGCCAGCACCTGTCTTATCGGCAACAACAAAAGGTCGGGGGGATGGGCGACATGGCTGAGGTGTCACAGAAAAAGCGGATCTGGGGGTGGTGGTTCTTTGATTGGGCCAGCCAGCCCTATCACACGCTGCTTGTAACCTTTGTCTTTGGCCCCTTCTTTGCCGCCGTTGCCGCGCAGCATTTTCTGGGCCAGGGGCTGGCCGAGGAAGCCGCCAAGGCGCAGGCGCAGACGATCTGGTCCATCGGCATGACCGTGACCGGGCTGCTCATCGGCTTTGGTGCGCCGTTTCTGGGCGCACTGGCAGATATTTCGGGGCGCAAGATGCCCTGGATCATGGTGTTTTCCATGATGTACCTGATCGGCGCTTGGGGACTTTGGTACATGGACCCGGCAGGCAGCAACCTGTGGTGGATGCTGATCAGCTTCGGCTTTGGCTTTATCGGCGCTGAATTCGCCCTGATCTTCGTCAACGCGCAATTGCCGTCGATGGGCAGCAAGGAAGAGGTCGGCGCCATCTCCGGCTCCGGTTTCGCCTTTGGCTATCTCGGCGGGGTGATCGCGCTCTTTATCATGCTGCTGCTGTTCGTGGAGCAAGGCAACGGCAAGACCCTGATCGGGCTTGATCCCATTCTGGGGCTTGATGCCGAAGCAAAAGAGGGGACCCGCGCCGTCGGCCCGGTGACCGCCACCTGGTTCGCCGTCTTCATGGTTCCCTATTTCCTGTGGGTGCATGACAATCACGCCACCGGTCAGCGTGGCAGCATGGGCCGGGCGGTTCGGATGGTAATCAATCTGGTGGCCGGGCTGCGCCACCGCGCCAGCCTGACCAGTTACCTCGTCTCCTCGATGCTTTACCGGGATGCGCTCAACGGGCTTTATGCCTTTGGCGGTGTCTATGCGAGCCTGGTTCTGGACTGGTCGATCACCAATATCGGCATCTTTGGCATCATCGCCGCGATCTCGGCGGCCCTGTTCAGCTGGCTGGGCGGCAAGGCGGACAAACGCCATGGTCCCAAGCCGGTGATCATCGTCGCCATTCTGGTGCTGGCGCTGGTCTGCATTACCGTGGTCTCCATGTCGCGGGAGCAGTTCTTTGGCGTCGCACTATCCGAAGGTTCCTCCCTGCCCGATGCCGTATTTTTTGGCTGCGGCGTTCTGATCGGCGGTTTCGGCGGAATCCTGCAATCCGCCAGCCGCAGCCTGATGGTGCGCCACACGGATCTCGCCAAAGCCACGGAAAGCTTTGGACTTTATGGGCTTTCCGGGCGCGCGACTGCTTTCCTCGCGCCCGCGCTGATCGGCATTGCAACCACAATCACCGGCAGCGCCCGACTTGGTATCACTCCCGTCATCGGACTTTTTGTTCTAGGCTTGATTCTGTTGAAATGGGTTGAGGCCGAGGGAGACCAGACGTGAGACTGCTGTTTGCAACGCTTGTCGCGATTGCCGGTCTGATCGGGCCAGTTGCGGCGGAAACCCCGGCCAAGCAACTGTTCGGCGCCAAGGCGGTCGGATCCCAGCAACGGCCTGCACCGCTTGGCTCTTATGCCAAGGGCTGCGTCGCGGGGGCCGTGCAACTGCCGGAAACCGGCCCGACATGGCAGGCCATGCGCCTGTCGCGCAACCGCAACTGGGGCCACCCCGAGACCGTCGATTTCATCCGTGACCTTAGCACATTCGCGGCCCGACAACCGGGCTGGAAGGGGCTTTATATCGGTGACATCAGCCAGCCGCGCGGCGGCCCGATGCTGTCCGGCCACCGCAGCCACCAGATTGGCCTTGATATCGACATCTGGATGCGTCCGCCGGACCGGCTGAACCTCAGCCGCGCCCAGCGCGAAAAGGTCTCCTCGATCTCCATGCGCCGGGCCAAGGGCGCCTTTGTGAACAGTGACTGGACCCGTCAGCACCACGAGATCCTCAAGGCCGCCGCCAGCGACAAACGCGTGGCGCGGATCTTTGTCTTTCCCGGCGCCAAGGTTCAGATGTGCAAGGATGCCAAGGGCGACCGGCGCTGGTTGCGCAAGATCCGCCCCTGGTGGGGCCATCACTATCATTTCCACGTGCGGCTCAACTGTCCACGCGGCGCACGCGGCTGCGTCGATCAGAACCCGCCCCCGCGCGGCGATGGCTGCGCCGATGCGCAGAAATGGGTCGATGACATCCTGAACCCGCCGCCGCCCAAGCCGCGCGATCCCAATGCGCCAAAGCCCAAGCCGCGCCGCGACTACACGATGAAGGATCTGCCCCGGCAATGCGCCGCAGTCCTGCAATCAGATTAAGCCTTGCCCTCATGGCCGCAGCTGCGCTGGCCGTGGCGACCTACGCGGGCGCCCGGGCCGGGCGAGTGTCGGCTGAGGCGCGGCTGATCGGCAGCTATACCTGGGCGCCCCCGGTGCAGCCCGAAAAACCCTGGTTCGGCGGCTTTTCAGGCATTGAGATGGGCAAGGATGGTCGCTCCATGATCCTGCTCAGCGACCGGGCGCATCTGGTGAGGGCCCGGATCAATCGTACAGAGGGCAGGATCACCTCGGCGCGCGTCACCAAAAGACGCAGCCTGCGAGCCTCGACCGGGCGTATCCTGCAAGGACGCATCGTCGACAGCGAAGGGCTGGCCGTTGCCCCCGATGGCAGCCTTTATATCTCCTTCGAAGGGGTGTCGCGCGTGGCGCATCACCAGCGTGGAGGCAGCCGGGCGGAGGTCCTGCCCCGCCCCAACGCCTTCCGCCAGATGCCCGCCAACAAGGCGCTGGAGGCGCTGGCCATAGACGGCGGCGGTCACCTTTACACCCTGCCGGAAAACGCCCCGGACAAGGACGGCGACCTGCCGGTCTGGAAATGGAACGGCAGCCGCTGGAGCCAACCTTTCAGCCTGCCCCGGCGCGGGCGGTTCATGCCGGTGGGGGCGGATTTCGGCCCCGACGGGCGGTTCTACCTGCTGGAGCGGAACTTCCTGTTCTTCGGCTTCCGCTCCCGCCTGCGGCGCTGGGATATAACCGAGGACGGGCCGCAGAACGAAACCACCCTGCTGCAGACCGCGCTCGGCACCCACGATAATCTCGAAGGGGTGTCAATCTGGCGCGACGCAGCGGGGATCTTGCGCGCAACGATGGTCTCTGACGATAACTTCCTGTCAGTGCAGCGCACGGAACTGGTGGAATACAGCCTACCTGATTGACCCCGGCTGCTGCCGCATGCCACCGCGCAAAAGGACGCGCCCGCAGCGTGCCCTGCACGCTGCCCAGCCCAACGGGCGGGGGGACATCTGTGATGTCTCACCGGCGGGCGGGAGCCTCCCCTGTCTTGCCAAAAGCGTCAAAAAGGACTAACTGGCCCGATCCTTAGCGCAATCGCCCTGCGCCGGGTACATTCCACAAGTCTCCGCTACCTTGTCAAAACGGACCAGTTACATGACACGTTCCTATTTTCCCGGCATTCTTGCCATGGCCGCCGTCGTTGTGGCCTCCAACATCCTGGTGCAATTCCTGTTCGGCCAATGGCTGACCTGGGGCGCCTTCACCTATCCTGTCGCCTTTCTCGTCACCGATGTGATGAACCGCGTCTATGGCAAGGGTCCGGCGCGCCGGGTGGTTCTGGCCGGTTTCGTCGTCGGGGTGATCTGCTCGCTGATCGGCACTCAGATCATGGGCGAATTCGGCCCGCTGGTGACCCTGCGCATCGCGATTGGCTCGGGCCTTGCCTTCCTCACCGCGCAATTGCTGGATATCTCGGTCTTTTCCGCCCTGCGGGGTGGCAAATGGTGGCGTGCGCCGCTGGCCTCGACCCTGGTTGGCTCCAGCGTCGATACCGCGATCTTCTTCAGCGTCGCCTTTTCCGGCACGCTCAGCTGGATCGAACCGGCCAATGACGTCTCCTGGGCCGGTGAAATGCTGCCGCTGCTGGGCAGCGGTCCGGTGGCGCCGCTCTGGGTCTCGCTCGCCCTGGCAGACTGGATGGTGAAACTGGCGCTGGCGCTGCTGGCGCTGATCCCCTTCCGGCTGATCGTCAAACGGCTCACTGCGGTCCCAACCCTGTAGGGATCCCCCCAAAGGGCCACCTGCCAAGAAATCAGACACGCTTCGCCGCCTTTTCCCGATTGCCGCAATTTTTGTTTGGCAGATCGGACATTCCGTGCAACGCTCATTGGTAACGGAAACAGAAATGTAAAGGAGGTGATCCAGTGTCAAGAAAGGTATTGGAGCAAGGTGTTGGAACAACCGGAGGGTCCGCCTGCTGAGGCAGCCCTTTGCCGTGTGGTCCTATCGGCTGGCCTGCAAGATGCAGATCTAACCGACCCGACCTCCTGAAAACTTTCGAAGGGCCGTCCCGCAAGGGGCGGCCCTTTTACCTTGCCGCCTTTTACCTTGCTGCAAGCCGCTGTAGGCTCTGCCCGTTATGATACGGATCGACAACGATATCGCCCTGCAGGACTGGGAAATCACCGAAAGCTTCATCCGCGCCTCTGGGCCGGGTGGACAGAACGTGAACAAAGTGGCCACCGCCGTCGAACTGCGCTTCGAAGCCGCGCGCTCGCCCTCGCTGACACCGGCGGTCAAGGCGCGCCTGAAACGTCTGGCCGGGCGGCGCTGGACCAAGGAAGGCGCCATTATCCTGCATTGCGACGAAACCCGCTCGCAGCAGCGCAACCGCGATATCGTGCGCGACAGGCTCGCTGATCTGGTGCGCCAGGCGCTGGTGGCCCCAAAACGGCGGATCGCCACCAAACCGACACGCGGCTCGGTGCGCCGCCGCCTGGAGGCCAAGAAACAACGTGGCCAGATCAAGGCCGGCCGTGGCAAGATCGACCCGGACTGATCTCGCATTGCACCTGCCCAAATCGCTGTTAAAGCTATCAAAACGAGATTTGGGAGATAACGAATATGCGGCTTGCAGGAAAAACAGCGATTGTCACGGGTGGTGCCTCGGGATTTGGCGCGGGCATTGTAGAAAAGTTTCTGGCCGAAGGGGCCAAGGTGATGATTGCGGACATCAACGGTGATGCCGCAGCCGCCATGGCGGCGGATCTGGGCACGAATGCCATCGCGCAGGCGGTCGACGTTGCGGACGGTGCATCCGTCAATGCCATGGCAGAGGCTGCGCTGACCGCCTTTGGCAAGGTGGACATTCTGGTCAACAATGCCGGTGTCACACACCTGCCGACCCCACTGGATGAGGTGTCAGAGGAAGATTTTGACCGGGTGTTCAACGTGAACATGAAATCGGTCTACCTGACCGCCCGCGCCCTGGTGCCGCACATGAAGAGCCGCAAAACCGGCGCCATCCTCAATGTTGCCTCCACGGCCGGCGTGTCGCCGCGCCCCAACCTCAACTGGTATAATGCCTCAAAGGGCTGGATGATCACCGCGACCCGCACCATGGCGGTGGAGCTGGCCCCCAGCGGCGTGCGCGTCAACGCGATCAACCCGGTGGCCGGTGAAACGCCGCTGCTGAAATCCTTCATGGGCGAGGACACTCCCGAGGTGCGCGCCAAGTTCCTGTCGACCATCCCGCTGGGCCGGTTCTCCACGCCCGAGGACATGGGCAATGCCGCCTGTTTCCTGTGCTCGGACGAGGCCAGCATGGTCACCGGTGTCGCCATGGAAGTGGACGGCGGTCGCTGCATCTGACCCTTCGTAAACACCACTCGGAAACGACACGTCAGGAGAGCCGCCATGCGTCCCGGACCCCGCAACCTGATCACCGACGTGCCCGGCCTACTGGTCGGCAATGCAGCGGATGATGACCTGAAATCAGGCACCACGGTGCTGACGGCCAAGGACGGCCTGACGGCCTCGGTCCATGTCATGGGCGGGGCGCCGGGCACGCGGGAAACCGATCTTCTGGCGCCCGACAAATCGGTCGCCAAGATCGACGCGCTGGTGCTGTCGGGCGGCTCTGCCTTTGGCCTTGATGCCTGTTCCGGCGTGGTGGATGCGCTGCGCGCGGCGGGCCGGGGGTTCCAACTCGGACCAGCGGTGATCCCGCTGGTGCCCGGCGCCATCATCTTTGACCTGCTGAACGGCGGCAACAAGGACTGGCAGGACAACCCCTATCGCGCCCTTGGCCGCGCCGCGTTCGAGGCCGCAAGTGAGGAGTTTGCCATCGGCACCGCCGGGGCAGGCACCGGCGCACTGACCGCCATGGTCAAGGGTGGGCTTGGCTCGGCCTCCTTCGTGCTGGACAGCGGTGTCACCGTTGGTGCCCTTGTCGCGGCCAACCCGATGGGCGCCGTGACCACGCCGGGGGATCGCCATTTCTGGGCCGCCCCGTTTGAGGTGGATGGCGAGTTCGGCGGTCTGGGACCGGACCCGAGGGGTGGATTGGGTCAGGCGCTGAAAAGCCGCAAGATGCAGACTATGCGGGCGCAGGCCGGGGCCGAACCAATCCCTGAGGAGCGCGGCAACACCACCATTGCAATCGTCGCCACCGACGCCGATCTGACCAAGGCGCAGTGCCAGCGCATGGCCACCGCCGCCCATGACGGCATTGGCCGTGCCACCGTTCCGGCCCATGCGCCGGGCGATGGCGATCTGGTCTTTGCCGCCACCACCGGCGCCCGCCCTCTGGCATCGCCCGAGGCCGAATTGGGCCAGATCGGCCATGCTGCGGCGCTGTGCCTCAGCCGCGCCATCGGTCGTGCAATCTATAACGCAGAGCCCGCCGACGGCGACCTTTTGCCCTGCTGGAGCGGTGCGCCCGGCACCCCGTCGCAGTAGCAAGATCACGCGAACTTGGGGCGGCGCGTCAAAACGTCCATTGACTATGCGCCCCAAAGACCTCGTATTCCCTACAGCCAACTCAAATTGGAGCAAGCATATGAAACGTCTGATGTCCGCCGCCGTAATTGGCCTTCTCGCCGTCCCCGCCTTCGCCGAAGGCGATGCCGCCAAGGGCGAAAAGGGATTCAAGAAATGCAAATCCTGCCACATGGTCGTCTCGGACAGCGGCGAAACCATCGTCAAGGGCGGCAAGACCGGGCCGAACCTCTGGGGTGTCGCTGGTCGTCCGGCAGGCAGCTACGAAGGTTTCAAATACGGTAGCGACATGACCGCCGCCGGAGAAGCAGGCCTGGTCTGGACCGAAGAGAACTTTGTCGCCTTCACCCACGATCCCCGTGCCTTCCTGCGCGAATATCTGGACGACAGCGGCGCGAAATCGAAAATGTCCTTCAAGCTGAAAAAAGGCGGCGAAGACATCTATGCCTTCCTGGCCTCGCACGGACCCGCCGCCTCTGAATAAGCGATAGGCGCGGATTTAATCACTACAGGCCGCGGCCCAAGGGGCGCGGCCTTTCGCGTAATTGCGCTTGATCGTGTTTGCGAATAACGAATTGAAGATGCGGTGAGCGGACCCCTGTCCAAAGCCGCTGACGGGAATTGAAACGGACCTGAACCCGCGATGACTCATCCGATCCCGGCCTGGGTGAACGGCGAACTGACACCGGTGGAAAAGCTGGCGGCCCATGAACAGGGGCTGAAGCACAAGGCAGTGTCGGTCTTCGTCGTAAAAGGCACCGAAATCCTGATGCAGCGCCGCGCCATGGGCAAATATCACACCCCCGGGCTGTGGGCGAACACCTGCTGCACCCATCCGATGTGGGATGAGGCCTCCTCCGCCTGCGCCGTGCGTCGCATGGGCGAAGAGCTGGGCATCACCGGCCTTTATCCCGAATTCCGCCACCAGCTGGAATACCGCGCCGATGTCGGACACAGCATGATCGAACACGAGGTGGTCGATGTCTTTCTGGCCCACGCCCATCGGCCGCTGAATCTGGAACCCAATCCGGACGAGGTGATGGAGACGCGCTGGATCGACTATCACGACCTGATCGCAGAGGTGCAGCGCCACCCCGACCGGTTTACCCCTTGGCTGAAGATCTATCTTGGCAACTACGCCGATGTCATCTTTGGCCCCGATCTGATCATCGCCGCTCAGGATTGAGCCTGCACAGACCGGGGCCCGGGTCTGTGCCTTCGGGGTGAGTCAGCGCGCACTTGCTCTGATCAGATGAAGCATGTTTTCTAGGGCACCAGACCGAACAGGAGAAACGCGGAATGACCCTTCTCATCGCAGGTGGCGGTATTGCCGGCCTGACACTTGGATTGACGCTGCACCAGATCGGTGTGCCCTTTCACATCTGCGAATCCGCGCCCGAGCTGAAACCGATGGGGGTTGGCATCAACCTGCAACCCAATGCGGTGCGGGAACTCTTGGATCTGGGGCTGGAAAAAGAACTCGATGCCATTGGCGTGCGCACCCGGCAGCTGGGGTTCTACACCAAGCTGGGCAAGACCATCTGGGAAGAGCCGCGCGGCATGGATGCGGGCTATGCCTGGCCGCAGTATTCGGTGCATCGGGGCGCCCTACAGATGATGCTTTATGAGGCGCTGGTGGCCCGCGCCGGGGCAGAATGCATTTCGACCGGTGCCCGCGCCACCGGCTTTGAAACCACACCCGAGGGCGCCGTGCTTTTGCTCGACGATGGGCGGCGTCTTGAGGGACGGTTGCTGATTGCGGCCGACGGCATCCACTCGGCCCTGCGTAAACAGATGTACCCGAACGAAGGCGAGCCGATCTGGAACGGCCGGATCCTGTGGCGCGCCACGACGCAAGCCCCGGTCTGGAGCGGTGGCGGCGCCATGGTGATGATCGGCCACAACGCCCTGCGCATGGTGGCCTATCCGATTTCGGACCCCGGCAGCGACGGTCTGGCAACGATCAACTGGATCGCCGAGAAAAGCTTTGATCCGAGTGCCGCCTGGAAGAAGGAAGACTGGAACCGCGCGGCGGATATCGAGGATTTCGTCGGCGATTTCGAGGACTGGACATTCGACTGGATCGACGTACCCGGCCTGATCCGCGGCGCTGATGTGGTTTTTGAATACCCGATGGTGGACCGCGATCCGTTGCCGAAATGGACCGACGGATCAGTGACGTTGATGGGCGATGCGGCACATCCGACCTATCCTGTCGGCTCGAATGGGGCGAGCCAGGCCATTCTTGATGCCCGCCTGATCGGCGCCGAACTGCTGCGGCACGGGCTGACCCCTGCCGCGCTGGAAGCCTATGAGGCGGCGGTGCGCCCGCTGACCACCAACGTCGGCCTCGCCAACCGCAGCGCCGGCGGACCGGATGCGGTGCTGCAGATGGTCGAGGATCTCTGTGGCGGCGATTTCGAGACCGTCGAGGATGTGATCCCCATGGAGGATCTGGCCGCCCATGCGGCGAAGTACAAATCCATCGCCGGCTTCAGCATCGAGGAGCTGAACGCCCGTCCCCGCACGATAGCCGAAGGCGCGCAGCTGGGCTGAACCACCTCGGCTGCTACAGGGGCGCTCCCGCCGCTTTCCCGTGTCATCAAAGATGACGCGGTCTGCGTTGGGCCCGGCGGCGCACGATGTGCGCCGCGACAGGTTTTGCTGAGAAGCGTTTCAGGGGCAGGTCTGCCCTGAAAGCGCCTGTTCCAGTTTGGGACTGCGCCGAGTCGCCTCAAGGGTGCCCCCGCCTGCGGCGGGGCCGCTAGAGCGGCCCTTGACCCGAATCGGCGCGGGTTTGACCCGCAGGATCAGACGCCGATCACCGCCTGCACCGCCCGTTTCCAGCGACCGTAGGCGGCCTCTCTCTGGTCCGCCTCCATCGCGGGTGTGAACTGGCGATCCCGGGCCCAGGTTGCGGCAAAGCCGCTCTGGTCGGGATAAATACCGGCCTTCATGCCCGCCAGCCAGGCCGCGCCCAGCGCCGTGGTTTCCTGCATTACCGGCCGGTCGACCGGGGCGCCCAGGATGTCCGACAGGCTTTGCATGGTCCAGTCGCTGGCGCTCATCCCGCCATCGACGCGCAGGGTGACGCTGTCTTCGGCAGCCTCCTGCCAGTCGGCGCGCATCGCCTCCCACAGATCGCGGGTCTGATAGGCGACGCTTTGCAAGGCGGCACGGGCGAATTCCGCCGGGCCAGAGTTGCGGGTGAGGCCGAACATGCCGCCGCGGCAGTCGGGCTCCCAATAGGGCGCACCAAGACCGGTGAAGGCCGGCACCAGGATCACGTCCTGCCCGGGGTCTGCCGAGGCCGCCAGCCCACCGGTTTCCTGCGCCGAGCCGATGATGCCCAGCCCGTCGCGCAGCCATTGCACCGCTGCGCCCGCGATGAAGATCGATCCTTCCAGCGCGTAGGTCGGCTGGCCATCCAGCTGATAGGCGATGGTGGTCAGCATCCGGTTGCGGGATTCGACCGGCGTCGCGCCGGTATTGAGCAATGCAAAACAACCGGTGCCATAGGTGGATTTCATCATGCCGGGTTGGAAACAGGCCTGACCGATGGTGGCCGCCTGCTGATCCCCCGCCACGCCGAGGATCGGGATTTCAGCGCCGAAATGCTCGGCCGCAGCGATGCCGAAGTCTGCGGCGCAGTCCTTGACCTCGGGCAGCATCTGCATTGGCACATCCAGGACCTCACAGATCTCGGCGCTCCAGCCGCCTTCGCGGATGTCATACATCAGCGTGCGCGCAGCATTGGTGGCATCGGTCACATGGGCGGCGCCGCCGGTCAACCGCCAGATCAGGAAACTGTCCACGGTGCCGAACATCAGCTTGCCCTCGGCCGCGCGGCTGCGGGCGCCGGGCACAGTGTCGAGGATCCACTTGACCTTGGTGCCGGAAAAATAGGGATCAAGCAGCAGACCCGTCGTCTTGTGTACCAGATCGCCATGCCCGGCGGTCCGCAGCTCTTCGCAGATCGCCGAGGTGCGGCGGTCCTGCCAGACGATGGCCTTGTGGATGGGCTGGCCGGTTTCCCGGTCCCAGACCACCGTGGTTTCGCGCTGATTGGTGATGCCGATGGCGGTGATATCAGATGCCGAGATGCCCTGTTCCGAGATCACCCGGCGACAGACCTCCAGCGTGGAGGACCAGATTTCTTCGGGGTCATGTTCCACCCAGCCGGCCTGCGGGAAATACTGCGGGAACTCCTGCTGCGCGGTATGGGCGACCTGCATGTCCCCGTCGAACAAAATCGCCCGCGTCGAGGTCGTGCCCTGGTCGATCGCCAGAATAAAACTCATCTCCTGCCCTCTCTCCTGTCTTCTGAGGGCAGACTTTAGACGCAAAAGTGTTAGCGCGACCAGACCCGACTAATCACTTAGTTGCGGAACCGCGATATTGTCGATCAGCCGCACCCCATCGAGCCATGCCGCCACCAGGAGCCGCGCAGGCCGGGTTGGGGTTTGCAGCGGTGCCAGAGTGTCAGCGCAGCGCAGGTCCAGATACTCGACCTCACCAAAACCCGCGGCCTGCAGGGCGGCGCGCGCCTCTGGCTCGATCTGGTCGAAGGTTTCCCCGGCAGCCAGTCGACCCGCGCAGCCCGTCATGACGGGATAAAGCCGACCGGCCTTGTCCAAAGCCTCCGCCGACAGGCGCATATTGCGCGAGGACATGGCAAGACCAGAGTCTTCGCGTACGGTGGGGCAGCCTACGACTTCGATCGGGATATCGAGGTCCCGCGCCATGCGGCGCACCACCATCAGCTGCTGGAAATCCTTTTCGCCGAAAAACGCCTTGTGGGCGCCGGTCTGCAGGAAAAGCTTGGCCACAACGGTGGCAACACCATCGAAATGTCCGGGCCGGAAGGTGCCCTCCAGAACGTCTGTGATACCTTCGACCGAGACCGAGGTGGCATAGCCATCGGGATAGATCTGATCGGGGTCCGGTACATAGACCACATCGACATCGAACGGCGCGAGTTTTTCGGCATCCGCCTGTTCGGTGCGCGGGTATTTGGCCAGATCCTCGGGGCTGTTGAATTGCCGCGGGTTCACGAAAATGGTCACGATGACCCGGTCACAGGCTGCCTTGGCCGCCTCGACCAGCGACAGGTGGCCGGCGTGCAGGGCGCCCATCGTGGGTACGACACCGACGAGTTCACCAGCGCGGATCCAGGTGGCATGTTGTTCGCGCAGATCCGCAAGGCGGCGCAGAATAGGAGCAGTCATCGTATTGGTCAGCCCTTCTTGGCGCCGGGCGCCGCATCCGCGAAAACATGTTCAGCCGCCGGGAAGCTACGGCTGCGCACCTCGGTCGCGTATTCCTTGATCGCGGCCTCGGCCATGGGGCCAAGATCAGCATAGCGTTTGACAAACTTCGGTTTGAAGGCGGCGAACATGCCCAGCATGTCATCCAGCACCAGAACCTGCCCGTCGCAGCCTGCCGAGGCGCCGATACCAATAGTCGGAATGACGATCTCTGCGGTGATCTGATCGGCCAGGACCTGCGGCACCTTTTCCAGCACCACGGCAAAGGCGCCAGCCTCGGCAACGGCGTGGGCATCGGCAATCACCGCTTCTGCCTGCTCATCGCGGCCCTGCACCTTGTAACCGCCCAGCGTGTTGATCGACTGCGGCGTCAGACCGATATGCGCCATCACCGGGATGCCGCGTTTGACCAGGAACCGGATGGTCTCGGCCATCTCGACCCCGCCTTCCAGCTTGACCGCGCCAGCACCGGTTTCGCGCATCAGCCGCGCCGCATTGCCAAAGGCCTGTGCCGGGCCTTCCTCGTAGCTGCCAAAAGGCATGTCGATCACCATCAGCGCCCGTTTCAGCCCGCGCGCCACCGCCTGACCGTGCAGGATCATCATCTCCATGGTGACGCCCAGAGTCGAGGGCAGCCCATGCAGCACCATGCCGACACTATCCCCCACCAGAACGAAATCGCATGTGTCATCCATCAGCCCGGCCATCGGGGTGGTATAGGCTGTCAGGCTGACGATGGGATCCTGGCCCTTTCGGGCGCGGATATCTTCGGCCGTGATGGCCTTGGTCTGGAGGTTCGCGCTCATCTTCTTCCCACGTTGGTTTTGGGTTGCGGAGGGGTATCATTTCGCACCCGCAGCATCCAGTGCGCGAAATGTCTCCCCCCTTGTCTCTTTCTGCCGCAACGCCAAAACGCGACAGGCTCTTGATTAACACTGCAAAATCAGGACAGACTTCTGGCAAGCCCGCCAACAAGGGCGTGTTTCCAACATCAGGGAGTTTCAAAGTGACATTCAGATCCATCCTCTTTGCCGCCGGTTCCGCGCTGGCGCTGAGCACCGCAGCCGCCTGGGCCAAAGACAGCGTCACCATCGGTCTGCAGCTGGAACCGCCGCATCTGGACCCGACCAGCGCCGCTGCCGGGGCCATCGATCAGGTCCTCTACTCCAACGTCTTCGAAGGTCTGACCCGCTTCATGGGGGATGGCTCGGTTGTGCCGGGTCTCGCCAAAAGCTGGGACATTTCCGAGGACGGTCTGACCTATACATTCCACCTGCACGACGGCGTCACCTTCCATGACGGCACCACCATGGACGCCGAAGACGTGAAATTCAGCCTGGACCGCGCCCGCGCCGAAGACAGCACAAATGCGCAAAAGGCGCTGTTCTCGGACATCGCAGATGTCACCGTGGTTGATCCGATGACCGTCAAAGTCACGCTGAGCCAGCCCAACGGCAGCCTGCTGTTCAATCTGGCCTGGGGCGATGCCGTGATCGTGGCGCCGGAAAGCATCGAGGACATCAAGACCGCGCCGATGGGCACCGGTGCCTTCAAATTCGCAGGCTGGGTGCAGGGCGACCGCATCGATCTGGAAAAGAACGCCGATTACTGGGGCACCCCCGCGAAACTGGACAAGGCCACCTTCAAGTTCATCTCGGACCCCACCGCCGCCTTTGCAGCCGTGATGGCCGAGGATGTCGATGCTTTTTCCGGCTTCCCCGCGCCCGAGAACCTGCCGCAGTTCGACGCCGATCCGCGGTTCCAGGTTCTGGTCGGTTCGACCGAGGGGGAAACCATCCTGTCGACCAACAACAAACAGGCGCCCTTTGACAATGTGAAGGTGCGCGAGGCGCTGGCCCATGCCATCGATCGTCAGGCCATCATCGATGGCGCCATGTTCGGCTATGGCACGCCCATCGGCACCCATTTTGCGCCGCACAACCCGGCCTATGTGGATCTGACCGGTCAGTCCGCCTTTGATCCGGAAAAGGCCAAGGCGCTGCTGGCCGAGGCCGGTCTGCCGGACGGATTTGAAACCACCCTGCACCTGCCGCCGCCCTCTTATGCCCGCCGTGGCGGTGAGATCATCGCCGCCCAGCTGGCAAATGTCGGCATCAAAGCCGAGATCATCAACGTCGAATGGGCGCAGTGGCTGGAAACCGTCTTCCGCGGCAAGAACTTTGGCCTGACCATCGTCAGCCACACCGAGCCGATGGACATCGGGATCTATGCCCGCCCGGAATACTACTTCCAGTATGACAATCCGGACTTCCAGCAGCTGATGACCGACCTGAACGGCACCACCGATCCCGATCAGCGGACCGCGATGCTGCAGCAGGCGCAAAAGATCATCGCCGACGACTACGTCAACGGGTACCTGTTCCAGCTGGCTTCTCTCAGCGTGGCAAAGGCTGATCTTCAGGGTCTTTGGGCCAATGCGCCGACACAGGCGACCGACCTGACTGCTGTCAGCTGGGCCGAATAAGCCCTGCCAATCTACCCCAACAAAGGGCGCGCTGCGGCGCGCCCTTTTTCATGCCCGCACCGTACTTTCACCCCTCCGTCGGCCAGCGGCTCGGACCAGACGGATTCGCATATCGAATCGTGAATGCCCTGAAGAAAAAATGGCTTTGATGTCTGCTGCTTAGCTCGGATTCCGCACGCTTCACGACGGCTGCGCGTTAGCCGCACAAAAGATGACCAAAATGGCGATTTTTCACGGCCAGATCACAAAAATAATAGCGCCAGTTTCACCCTCTGCGCTGCTTGCTCTGGACCGATCCCTCTGCTGATTCTAGCCTGTGTCACAATGATACAATATTCTTTCAAACGACTGCTTTCGCTGTGCCTCAGCCTGGCTGTGGCCTCTATCGTGATCTTCGCGGTGATCGAAATCGCGCCCGGCGATCCGGCGTCCTTCATGCTGGGCATCAACGCCCAGCCTGACACCGTGGCGGCCCTGCGCAGTGAGCTGGGGCTCGATGAATCGAAGCTGCACCGCTACCTGACCTGGATCGGCGGCATGCTGACCGGCGATTTCGGCACATCTTATACCTACCGCACCCCGGTGGCCGAGATGATCGCCGACCGGCTGTGGGTATCGCTGCCGCTGGCGCTTTATGCGCTGGCGCTGTCGACGCTGATCGCATTTCCCGCCGGGATCTATGCTGCTGCACGGCGTGGGAAACCCGGAGACATGGCGGTGATGGGCGCAACCCAGCTGGGCGTCGCCATTCCGAACTTCTGGTTTGCGATGCTGCTTGTGCTTGTCTTTGCCATCAACCTGCGCTGGTTCAGCGCCGGGGGCTTTGGCGGCTGGGAAAACGGAATCTGGGCCGGGATGAAATCCCTGACCCTGCCCGCCATCGCGCTAGCCCTGCCGCAGGCGGCCATTCTGGCGCGGGTGATGCGCTCCGCCCTGCTGGATATTCTGGGCGAGGACTTCATGCGCACCGCTCGTGCCAAGGGTCTGACCCGCAGGCAGGCGCTGTGGCGGCACGGGCTGCGCAACGCGATGATCCCGGTGCTGACCATCATCGGTCTGCAGTTTTCCTTTCTGCTGGCCGGGGCGATCATCATCGAACAGGTGTTCTACCTGCCCGGCCTTGGACGGCTGGTGTTCCAGGCGATTTCCTCCCGCGATCTGATCGTGGTGGAATCGGTGGTGATGCTTCTGGTCTTTGCCGTGATCACCGTGAACTTTCTGGTCGATCTGGCCTATGCGCTGGTCGATCCCCGGCTAAGGAGCCGTACATGAGCCGCAGTCTGTTCCTTGGCATATTCCTGTCCTCGCTGGTGCTGCTGGCGGCGCTGCTGTCGTTCGTCTGGACGCCCTTTGACCACACGGCGATGGCCATCCCGGACAAGTTGCAACGGCCGAACGCCGTGCACTGGCTGGGTACCGATCACTTCGGACGCGACATCTTTTCGATGATCATGGTGGGCGCGCGCACCTCGCTGGCGGTGGCGCTGGTGGCCGTCGGTATCGGCATGGCCATCGGCATCCCGCTGGGGCTAACGGCGGCGGCGCGCAAAGGCTCTGTTCTGGACGAGTTGATCATGCGCGGCAACGATCTGGTCTTTGCCTTCCCGTCGCTTGTGATCGCGATCCTGATCACCGCCATCTTTGGCCCCGGCGCCATCAACGCGATCATCGCCATCGGCATATTCAATATCCCGGTCTTCGCCCGCATCACACGGGGGGCGGCCCTGTCGCTCTGGCAGCGGGAATTCATTCTCGCGGCGCAGGTTGCGGGCAAAGGCGCAGCGCGGATTTCAGCCGAGCATATCCTGCCCAACGTGGCGAACCTGCTGATCGTGCAGGGCACCATCCAGTTCAGCCTTGGCATTCTGGCCGAAGCAGGCCTCAGCTATGTCGGCCTTGGCGCGCAGCCGCCGACCCCCAGCTGGGGACGCATGCTGGCGGATGCGCAAACCATGGTCAGCTTTGCCCCGCATCTCGCGATCATTCCCGGGTCGGCCATCGTGCTGACCGTGCTTGGCCTCAACCTGATGGGCGACGGGCTGCGCGACTGGCTGGACCCCAAACTGCGGGAGGCCCGCACATGACACCGCTTTCCCACATCTCCGCAATGGCCATGTGCCCGGCACAGCCGGGCCGCGCCCGACCCTCCCCCCGGGAGGGCGCATTGCGCCCAGCCAGGCTCGGGCGCTCCCCTTGGTGTGATCTTATGGAAGGACGCCAGACGTGAGCCTGCTGAATATCACCGACCTGTCGCTCTCCATCGGCAGCCACCCGATCCTGAAGAACGTGACCCTTTCGGTCGCTGCCGGAGAGATCGTCGCCGTCACCGGCGAAAGCGGCTCCGGGAAATCCATGACCGCCTTTTCCGTCATGCAACTGCTGCCCGAGCGGACCACAATCCAGGGGCAGATCCTGCTGGAAGACACCGATCTGACCCGGCAAAGCGAAGCGCAGATGTGTGCCCTACGCGGTCAATCTATTGGCATGGTCTTTCAGGAGCCTATGACCGCGCTCAACCCGGTCAGGACGATTGGCGATCAGGTGATGGAGACCATCCTGATCCACGGCGCCATGACGAAACAAGAGGCCGAACAACGCGCCCGCGACATGCTCGACCGGGTCGGTCTGCCTGCGGATCGCTTCCCGCTCAGCCGCTTCCCGCACGAGCTGTCCGGTGGTCAGCGCCAGCGGGTCGTCATCGCCATGGCCATCGCCCTGCGCCCGAAACTGCTGATCGCGGATGAACCGACAACTGCGCTGGACGTGACCACCCAGGCCCAGATCCTCGACCTGCTGAAGGATCTGGTGCAGGAATTCGGCATGGGGCTGCTGATCATCACCCATGATCTGGCCGTGGTGGCGGATCTGGCCGACCGGATCGTCGTCATGCGCCACGGCGAAGTGGTCGAAACCGGGGAAACCGATTGGCTGCTGCACAACATGAGCCACCCCTATACGCGGATGCTCTTCGCCGCCTCCTCGCATCAGGTCACCCTGCCAACGGCGCCGGAGCCGAAACCGCTGCTGGAGGTCAAGGGCGCCGTACGTGACTACCGCCTGCCGCGCAAATCACCCTTTGTCCCGCAGCAGCATTTCCGCGCCGTGAACGAGGTCTCCTTTACCCTCAACCGCGGCGAGCGGCTGGGCCTTGTCGGCGAGTCAGGATGCGGAAAATCGACCCTGACACGGGCAATTCTGGGGCTGGAGCCACTTCAGAGTGGTGAAATCCTGCTTGATGGGAAGCCGATTTCGGCCGGTCACGCGGCCGAGGCGCGCCGTAAGATGCAGGTGGTATTTCAGGATCCCTTTGGCAGCTTCAACCCGCGTCACCGGGTCGACCGGCTGATCACCGAACCCTTCTACAGCCAGCCCGATGCCCCCACCGGCAGCGCCCGCACCGATCTGATCGCGGAGACCCTGACCGCCGTCGGCCTGGGGCCGCAGGATGCAAACAAATACATTCACCAGTTCTCCGGCGGTCAGCGCCAGCGCATCGCCATTGCCCGCGCTCTGATCACCCGGCCCGAGCTGATCCTGTTCGACGAAGCGGTCTCGGCCCTTGATGTCTCTGTCCGTGCGCAAATCCTCGACCTGCTGGCCGAGCTGTGTGAGGCCTATGAGCTCACCTACCTGTTCATCAGTCACGATCTTTCGGTGGTGCGCACAATCACCGATCGCTGCCTGGTGATGCAGAAAGGCCAGATCGTCGAGGAAGGCGCCACCGAAGAGGTGCTGTCGGCGCCCCGGCATCCCTATACGCAGGCCCTGATTGCCGCCGCCCCTGTTCTGCCCGATCTGACGCAGGGAGCGGCATGAGCCTGACACTGTCCCTGATCCTGCCAAAGGAGCATGCGGTTCTGACCAGTGTTCTGGCGGGGTATTTCGAAGAAACCGCAAGCCAGGCCCGGATCGATCCGGGCGACAGGGCACGGCAGATGCTGCACCGCAAGGATGTCATCGCCTTCTGGGTGCTGAACGACGGGAAACGCATCGGCTTTGCCCTGGTTCTGAACCTGCCCGACGACCGGCGCGAGCTGTCCGAGTTTTCGATCTTTGCCCCGCATCGCCGCCATGGCTTTGGCCGGGTGGCGGCAGAGATCCTGTTTCAGGAGTTTCCGGGGCGCTGGCGGATGGGCATTTCGGCCCAGTCCCCGTCGGCCCTGGCCTTCTGGGGCACCTGTCTGAGCGTCCTGCCCGGGGTTACCGAGCTGCGCGAGGGCGCACCCTTTACCGAGTTGCAAAGCAAAAGCTATTCCTTCCAGATTACAGGACCCACTCATGACTGAAAAAAACAATATCTGGTTCGATCCCAGTTTCTGCCTGATCGGCGGCAGCTGGCAGGCCTCGGCAAGCGGGGAGACCCTGCCGTTGATCAATCCGTCGAACGGCAACGAACTGTGCCGGATCGCCCGTGGCGGCGCCAAGGACATCGACGCCGCCGTGCGGGCTGCCGAAGCGGCGCTAGACAGCGGTTGGGGCCAGATGCCCGCATTGGAGCGTGGCCGTATCCTGTGCCGCATCGGCCAGCTGGTGCTGGAGCGGGTGGATGAGCTGGCCGCGCTGGAAGCAATGGATGTCGGCAAACCCCTGACCCAGGCCCGTGCCGATGCTGTGGCGCTGGCGCGCTACTGCGAATTCTACGGCGGCGCTGCGGACAAGGTACACGGGGAGACCATTCCCTATCTGGACGGCTACACCGTCTATACGCTGCGCGAACCGCATGGGGTCACCGGACATATCGTGCCCTGGAACTACCCGATGCAGATCATCGGCCGCTCGGTTGGCGCAGCGCTGGCGATGGGCAATGCCTGCGTTCTGAAACCAGCCGAGGAAGCCTGCCTGACCGCGCTGGCCTTTGCCCAGCTGGCGCTGGATGCGGGCCTGCCCGACGGGGCGCTGAACGTGGTGCCGGGACTGGGCGCCGAAGCCGGCGCGGCTCTCACCGCGCATCCCGGCGTGCATCACATCTCTTTCACCGGCTCGGTGGCCACCGGCGCCCTGGTGCAGCAGGCCGCAGGCAAGAACGTGGTGCCGGTGACGCTGGAGCTTGGCGGGAAATCCCCGCAGCTGGTGTTTGACGATGCTGATCTGGATGCCGCGTTGCCGTTTCTGGTCAACGCGGGCATTCAGAACGCCGGCCAGACCTGTTCTGCCTCCTCGCGCATTCTGGTGCAGCGCGGCGTCTATGAAGAGGTCAAGACCCGCATGTCCGCCGCCTACGCAGAGCTGACCGTAGGACCGGCCCCGGAAGACCTGCGTCTGGGGCCGCTGATCTCGGCCCGGCAGAAGGAGATCGTCGAAGGCTTCCTGGCCAAGGGGTCGGATCTGACCGTGGCCGCGCAGGGGATTATCGTGGACGGCGCGCCCGAGGACGGTGCCTATGTGCGCCCGACCCTGTTTGCCGATGTGCCCGCCGATCACGCGCTGGCGCGGGAGGAAATCTTTGGCCCGGTGCAGGTGATGATCCCCTTTGACACCGAAGAGGAAGCCGTCGAGATCGCAAATTCCACCGACTACGGCCTCGTGGCCAGCGTCTGGAGCAGCGATGGCGCCCGCCAGATGCGGCTGGCAAAGAAGCTGCGTGCGGGTCAGGTCTTCCTCAACAACTATGGCGCCGGGGGCGGTGTGGAACTGCCCTTTGGCGGTGTCGGCAAATCCGGCCATGGCCGCGAGAAAGGCTTTGAAGCGCTTTATGGCTTCTCCCAGCTGAAAACCGTCGCTGCCTATCACGGTTGACACAGCCCAACAGAAGAGGTTTTGCGCTGCGCTTTGCGCATCGCGAGGCCGCAGGCCGCGCCTTCGGCGCGGCCTGCGGGGCCCAAGGGGAAGACTTGCATGTTCCATGCGAGCCTTCCGCGCGGGAGCCACCGCCTCCGTTAGAAGCGCTTCAGACGATGACGTCGATGCGTTCCTGTTCGCCCACGCCGAATACCCGCTTGTAACGGGCGACTTCATCCGCCGGTCCCATCGCCTTTTCGGGATTGTCCGACAGTTTCACCGTGGGGCGGCCATTGGCGCTGACCGCCTTGCAGACCAGCGAGAACGGCGCCAGCGCATCATCCGGTACCAGCCCGCGGAAATCATTGGTAAGCAAGGTGCCCCAGCCGAAGGACACCTTGACCCGGCCCGCGAACTGCGCGTGCAGCTCGGCGATCTTGTCCACGTCGAGCCCATCCGAAAAGATCACCCGTTTCTGTTTCGGATCCTCTCCGCGGTCCCGCCACCATTTGATCGCGACCTCGGCGCCCGCAGCGGGATCGCCGCTGTCGATGCGGATCCCGGTCCAACCCGCCAGCCAGTCCGGCGCGTGCTCCAAAAACCCCTTGGTGCCATAGGTGTCGGGCAGGATGATGCGCAGGTTGCCGTCGTGTTCATCATGCCAATCCGACAGCACATCATAGGGCGCGCGGGCCAGATCCTCATCCGTTTCGGCGAGGGCGGAATAGACCATCGGCAGCTCATGCGCATTGGTGCCGATCGCCTCGACCTCGCGACGCATGGCGATGAGGCAATTTGAGGTCCCGGTGAACTTCGGTCCCAGCCCCTCCATCATCGCCTGCACGCACCAGTCCTGCCACAGGAAGCCATGCCGCCGCCGGGTGCCGAAATCGGCAATCGACAGCCCGTCGATCTTGCGCAAGGCTTCGATCTTTTCCCACACACGGGTCATGGCGCGGGCATAAAGGACCTGCAATTCGAACCGGCCCATGTCGTTCAGAACCGCGCGCGAACGCAGCTCCATCAGCACCGCCAGCGCCGGGATCTCCCACAGCATAACCTCGTGCCATTTGCCTTCGAAGGTCAGCTCGTACTGATCACCCTTGCGCTCCAGATGATAGGGCGGCAGACGCAGGCCTTCGAACCACTCCATGAAATCGGGGCGGAACATCTGGCGTTTGCCGTAGAAGGTGTTGCCGCGCAGGAAGGTGCTTTCGCCGCGGGACAGCGACAGCGACCGGATGTGATCCAGCTGTTCGCGCAGCTCGCCCTCGTCGATGAGCCGGGCCAGCGGCACCTGCGAAGACCGGTTGATCAGCGAAAAGGTGACCTGGGTGTCCGGCTTGCTGCGGAACACCGACTGGCACATCAGCAGCTTGTAAAAATCAGTATCAATCAATGACCGGATGATCGGATCTATCTTCCATTTGTGATTGTAGACGCGGGTTGCAATATCCACCGGCGGCCTCGCTCCGTTGTTTCACAACGTGATAGGGCAGGCCCACGCCCGGAGCAAGGAAATCAGCCTGCGCGCAGGTTGTGTCTGTGGCCCCCGTGGGTCAGCAGGACATCGATCAATTGTTTGCGGTTGATCGGTTTGGTGAGGAATTCGTCCATGCCCGCCGCCAGGCAATCGGCCTTGTCGGTGTCAAAGGCGTTGGCCGTCAGGGCGATGATCACCGGCTGGCGGATCTGCAACGCCCGGATTGCCCGGGTCGCTTCGAGACCGTCCATGACCGGCATGCTCATATCCATCAGGATGATATCGGGCTGAAAAGACTGGGTCAGTTCCAGCGCTCTGGCGCCATCCTCGGCCAGTTCGATCTCCACCGGGAAATCCTTGAGGAACTTCTGGACCAGGATCTGATTGACCTTGTTGTCCTCCGCCACCAGCAGGCGCAATCCGTTCAGCGCCGCGGGCACCTCTTCGTCTACAACGGAGGCGCCGCAGGCCTGCTGGGCAGCGGCAGCAGGATCTTTCGCTTCCTGGAAGGGCAGGCGCACCGTGAAACAGGATCCCTGCCCCGGCTCAGACGCGACGGTGATTTCCCCGCCCATGGCCACTGCGAGGCGACGCGAGATGGCAAGCCCGAGGCCGGTGCCGCCAAAGCGGCGGCTGATGGCGGCGTCTGCCTGCGAGAACCGTTCGAAGATCTTGCTCAGCATGTCCTTGCTGATCCCGATCCCGGTGTCGGCGACATGAATGGTGATGTCCCGGCCGCTGTCGCTGTTTTCCGCCATCAGCGTGACCTTGACTTGGCCGGTCTCGGTGAACTTGATGGCGTTGCCAACCAGATTGGTCAGGATCTGGCCAAGCTTGCGGTCATCGCCATTCAGCAACGCCGGAACGGTATCATCGCACTCAAAGACCAGCTTCAACCCCTTGGCATCGGCCTGCGACTTCAGCAGGCGGATGGTGTTTTCACAGCAGCGGCGGGCATTGAAATCCACGGCATCAAGGGACACCTCGCCCGAGTTCAGCTTGGACAGGTCAAGGACATCGTTGATCAGATCCAGCAACGTCCGGGCCGAGCTAAGGATGGTATCCGCATAGAGCTTCTGATCTTCATCCAGGTCGGTGTCTTCGAGCAGCTGCGCCATGCCGATCACCCCGTTCATGGGGGTGCGGATTTCGTGGCTCATGGTGGCAAGGAATTCGGATTTTGCCCGCGCGCCTTCCTCGGCGGCGAGGCGGGCCTTTTCCAGCTTGGCGGCGTATTCCTTGGACTCGGTGATATCGCGTTCTACCGCGATATAGGTGGTGACGGCGCCGGTATCGTCCCGCATCGGCACCTGATTGGTCTCCAGCCAAAGCGTTTTCCCGTCCCGCCGCTGGTTCAGCACCTGTACCCTGAAGGGCTCCTCCCTCTTGCGCCCTTCGACAATGACGTCAAGGCTCGCCGGGTCGGTGTCCGGGTGGTTCAGAAGATCACCGGGCTGACGGCCGATCGCCTCTTCCGCGCGCCATCCCGTGATCCGCGTGAAGGCATCGTTGACCCAGATGATATTGCCGGTCTTGTCCATCAGCATGACACTGTCATTGGCGTGACGGGCCACCAGCGCCAGCCGCTGGGTCTCAAGTTGCTGCGCATAAAGGCGCTGATAGGCGGTCTCCAACTCCTGCCGCTGAAGCGCCTGGGCCAGCAGGCTGCTGCGGGTGCGGTGGAAACCGCGCGTGGTAAAGGTCAGCAGCCAAATCAGCGAGCCAAAGAATACCAAAAGCCCGGCGAAATGAAGCTGCGTGTCCGTGCTGCTGCCGCGCAGCACCGGCCCCCGCACGATAAGTATAAGGATAGGCGTCGCCGTATAGATCGCCAGACGGAAGAACACCGCGATCCGGTGGAAGGGAAACAGCAAGCCTGCGTTGATCGCCGCGCTGGTCAGCAGGGCAATGGAAAACAGCTGGTCATGCCGTTCCGAAAACTCCGGCGACCCTGCATCCACATAAACGGACCAGAGCGGCGCCGTGGCAGCGATGGCAACGCCAATCCCGTGAAGGGCTGCCGTCGCGGAACTGACGCTCCGCACCCGTTTTTCAGCGGCGGCATCCCGGCGCAGGCGATTGCGGGCCTGATGCAGATACCAGCAGTCCAAAAGGTCGGGGAGCATCGATGCCAGAAAGCTGAGAAGAGCGACAGCAGGCAAGATGAGATAGGCCAGCGCAAGGGACACCAGCACCGCAAACACAAGGCGCGACTTGAAACCCTTGATGCGCCCTCTGGAATAGCGATCAAACAAGCCGGCCGAGCTATACTTCTGGTAGTGGCTTGTCAGCGGTCCATTACCAGACATGCGCTGCTCATTCATCGTCTATCCTTGCGCGTGTCAATCCGCTCTTTGAATTAACGAAACTCCCTTTAAGAAACACTAAGCAGGTCCCTGGCCCAAATGGACACCCGCCTCCTGCATGTCCTTCAAGGCTGTATTGAGCGATCCCTCCAGATCGATGGCACGGCAGGCCGAGAGATCAACCCGGACATCAAATCCCAGCCGCGCGGCATCCAGCGCCGAGAAGGCAACGCAGAAATCCGTTGCCAGGCCTACCAGCGTCAGATCCATCAAGTCCCGATTGCGCAGGTATCCTTCAAGCCCGGTCGGCGTGGTCTTGTCGTTCTCGAAAAAGGCCGAATAGCTGTCCACTGCCGCACGAAACCCTTTACGGATGATTAGATCCCCGTCCTGCCGCAGATCCTTGTGAAAGGCAGCGCCGGGGGTACCCTGCACACAGTGATCGGGCCACAGAACCTGCGGTCCATAAGGCATCTCGACCAGGCCAAAGGCAGCTTCGCCCGGATGGCTGGAGGCAAAGGAGGAGTGTCCCGCCGGGTGCCAGTCCTGGGTCAGGATGACCGCATCATAGCGATCCATCATGGCGTTGATCGGGGCGGTGACCTCTTCGCCGCCGGCCACTGCAAGCGCACCACCAGAGCAAAAGTCATTCTGAACATCTATAACGATCAAAGCACTGGGCATGAAACTATCCTGTCTCGTTTCACAAGGCGTAGGGCGCAGCATCTGTTGCGTCAATCCCCGCGCCCACTGCGGGACGAAGCATTCCGACATGCTGCCTGATCGGCAACGCGACCAATTACCACGCTGAAAAGCCGGGCCGTCACGACAGCCTGTCTTGCAGGATTTTCGGACTCTGGTGTAAAGGGCTGGCTATGTACACCATCGCTGCCCTGTATCACTTCACCCGCTTTTCCGACCCCGACGCTTTGCGGGGGCCGCTGCTGGATCTCTGCCTCGCACAGGAGGTCAAAGGCTCTCTGTTGCTGGCGCGTGAAGGGATCAACGGCACCATTGCCGGTCCGCGCGCCGGGATCGACGCCGTTCTGGCGCATATCCGCGCCCTGCCCGGATGCAGCGATCTGGAGTGGAAAGAAGCGACCGCCACCGATGCGCCCTTTGGACGGATGAAAGTCCGTTTGAAGAAAGAGATCGTGACCATGGGCCAGCCCGATGTGGACCCCAAGGCCCGCGTCGGCAACTACGTCGAGCCGGAAGACTGGAACGATCTGATCCGCTCAGACGATGTGGTGGTGATCGACACCCGCAATGACTACGAGGTGGCGATTGGCACCTTCGAAGGCGCGATCGACCCCGAAACCAGCAGTTTCCGGGAATTCCCCGCCTGGTGGGAAGCCAACAAGGACCGCTTCCACAACAAGCGGGTTGCGATGTTCTGCACCGGCGGGATCCGCTGCGAGAAGTCCACCAATTTCCTGCTGGGTCAGGGCGTAGAGGATGTCTACCACCTGAAAGGCGGCATCCTGCGTTATCTGGAAGAGGTTCCGGAACAGGACAGCAGCTGGCAGGGGGAGTGCTTTGTCTTCGACAACCGTGTCTCTGTCGGGCACGGGCTGAAGGAAGGTCCGCATGAGCTGTGCCACGGCTGTCGTCGCCCGCTGCTGCCCGAGGACAAGTCGCGCCCCGAGTACGAGGCCGGGGTCTCCTGTCATATGTGCATCAATGAGACCAGCGAGGCCGACAAAGCCCGGTTCCGGGAGCGGCAGAAGCAAATGCAACTGGCCCGGGCGCGCGGGGCGGATCATCTGGGCACGATTGCCCTTTAAGGTGGACCATTCTGTAAACCTTCAGAAATAAGCCTTAAAGCAGAATAGTTTCCTCCACGATACCGCTCTTGGTGGAATTTTAATCTTGCATTCTCTTCACGACTTTTTCATTTTATTTAATTGTAGCCAGCGACTCCTATCAAGGCTTGCGTATTTCAAAGCTCGATCGCTGGTGCTTGTGCCATTTTGCACAGTCAATTTTAGAAATGTTGAGATGAGGTGATTTCGATGATCAATTGCTCAGCCGAGCTGCTGCACCGTCCAGAGGAAGCGGCCAATATTAAACTTGGAAAAGTATCGATCCCCAGCCTGTTCCGCGACCTGCCCGAAGCCGTCATCGTAGCGGATGAAAACCGCCGCATCGTCTGGGCCAACAATGCCGCGTTAAGCATGTTTGGCCACACCATCGATCAGATGGTCGGCCACAGCACCGCCATTCTTTACCCCACTGAAGAAGGCTACCTGTCCGCAGGCGCGGCACATTTCAATCCATCCGGATCCGCAGAGCAACATAATTACGAAAGCAACTATTTGCGATCAAATGGAAAAACCTTTTTAGGCGAAACAACAGGTGGCCCAATTCGCGATTCCCGTGGCGTCGTTCTGGGGTATTTCGGTATTACCCGCGACATTTCAAAACCGCGCGCTTTTGACGAATTGCTCGCCAGGCTCTATCAGGTTTCTGCGGATCAAGAGCTTGAGACCAATGAAAAGATCCGTGAAATTCTCAAAATGGGTTGCGCCCATTTTCAAACGGATTCGGCTTTGGTTAGCTGGGTTCACGGCGAAGACTACACCGTGCTCTACAGCTATTCCCAGATCGCGGAAATCGAACGCGGCAGCCGGTTCAAGATCGCCGATTGCTGCTGCGCACGCGCGATGGAGGCCAATGGCCCGATTGCCTGCAGCTCAGCTCAGGAGGTCGGAGACGCGCCCCACCCCTGTTACAGTCTGTTTGTTCTTGAAACCTATATCGGGGTACCGTTGGTGGTCGATGGCGAACGGTTCGGCACGGTCAACTTCACCTCGTCAGAACCGCGCACGCCCTTTGAGAGCAGCGATCTGGAGCTGATCAAGATGTTTGCGGCCTGGATTGCCCAGCAGCTGAGCATCGAAAAGGCGACAAACCAGCTGATCGAAATCAGCTGATCGCCCACCCCGCGACACGCGGGCTTCGTCAGCCGACATATAGACCGGCTGACGGAACGCAATTCTGTGGATCAGAAGTCCAAGTTTTCCACGCTCAGCGCGTTTTTCTGGATGAATTCGCGGCGCGGTTCGACCACATCACCCATCAGCTTGGTGAACAGATCGTCGGCCTCGACCATGTCGTCTACGCGCACCTGCAACAGGGTGCGGGCGTCCGGGTCCAGCGTAGTTTCCCACAGCTGATCCGGGTTCATCTCGCCCAGCCCCTTGTAGCGCTGCAGCGACAGGCCTTTTTCACCCTCTTCCAGAATCGCCTTCAACAGCTCCAGCGGACCGTGGATCAGCTGGCTGCGCTCCTTGCGCACCAGCGTCGCGGTCTGGCCGTAGATCTCCTGCAGGCTTTGGGTAAAGCTGCCGGTCTTGCGCGCCTCACCCGAACGCAGCATCGGACCATCCAGCGTGCGGACCTCCTCAACGCCGCGCAGGATGCGGGCCAGACGGATACCGTGATCCTGGGTAATACGGCCCTGCCAGCCCTTTTCATACTCCAGTGCAATCAGGTCGAGCCGCTTGGCAACCCTGTCGGCAACGCCCTGCAGGTCGGCATCCACCGCGCCGGGAACAAAGGCACCTGCAACGGCAGCCTGCTCCAGAATATGGCGGGGGTAATGGGTCGGGAAGGCATCGATGACACGACGCAGCTGACGCGCCTCATCCACCACGCGGGCCAGATCCTGCCCGACGATTTCCTCCCCCGATCCCAGTTTCAGAACCGCGCCTTCAACGCCCTGATGGATCAGGTAATCATCCAGCGCCGCCTGATCCTTCAGGTAGACCTCGGATTTGCCACGGGCCACCTTATAAAGCGGCGGCTGGGCGATATAGAGATAGCCGCCCTCGATCAGCTCGGGCATCTGGCGATAGAAGAAGGTCAGCAGAAGCGTCCGGATATGGGCGCCGTCCACGTCCGCATCGGTCATGATGACGATCTTGTGGTAGCGCAGTTTGGAGATGTCGAACTCATCCCGGCCAATACCGGTGCCAAGCGCCATCACAAGGTTGCCGATTTCCTGGCTTCCCAGCATCCGGTCAAAGCGCGCGCGCTCAACGTTCAGGATCTTACCGCGCAGGGGCAGGATTGCCTGCGTCTGGCGGTCGCGACCCGTCTGAGCAGAGCCCCCGGCGGAGTCACCCTCGACGAGGAAGACTTCGGTTTTCGAGGGGTCTTTCTCGGAACAGTCCTTCAGCTTGCCGGCGAGGAAGTTCACATCCATTGCCGTCTTGCGCCGGGTCAGCTCGCGCGCCTTGCGGGCGGCTTCGCGGGCCAGGGCGGCTTCGATGATCTTGCCGACAATTTCCTTGGCCTGGGTCGGGTTTTCCTCGAACCACTCGGCCAGTTTCTCGTTCACCAGGCTTTCCACCACCGGGCGCACCTCGGAGGAGACCAGTTTGTCTTTGGTCTGAGAGGAGAACTTGGGATCCGGCACCTTGACCGACAACACACAGGTCAGACCTTCGCGGGCGTCGTCACCGGTGAAAGAGACCTTCTCCTTCTTGGCGATCCCGGAAGACTGCGCGTAGTTGTTGATGGTCCGCGTCAGCGCACCGCGGAAGCCCGCCACATGGGTACCGCCATCGCGCTGTGGAATGTTGTTTGTAAATGGCAGCACGGTTTCATGGTAGCTGTCGTTCCACCACATCGCCACTTCGACGCCGATGTCGTCCTTTTCACCTACGATATAGATCGGGGCATCCATGACCGGGCTTTTCGACCGGTCGAGGTACTTGACGAATTCCTTCACACCGCCTTCGTAGAACAGCTCAGTCTCAAGCCGCTCGGCCGGGCGTTCATCGATCAGGATGATCCGCACACCAGAGTTGAGGAAGGCAAGTTCCCGCAGACGCTTTTCCAGCGTTTCAAAGGAGTATTCGAGGTTCGAGAACGTGTCGGTCGACGCCAGGAAGCGGACCTCGGTGCCGGTACGGTCACCGCAGTCGCCAACGACCTCAAGGTGCTTGGCCGTGTCGCCGCGCTCGAACCGCGCGATGTGTTCCTTGCCATTGCGCCAGATGCGCAGCTCCAGCCAGTCGGACAGGGCGTTCACAACGGAAACGCCAACACCGTGCAGACCGCCAGAGACCTTGTAGGAGTTGCTGTCGAATTTGCCGCCCGCGTGCAGCTGGGTCATGATGACCTCGGCCGCCGAGACGCCTTCTTCGGCGTGGATATCCACCGGAATGCCGCGACCGTTGTCACTGACAGAAACACTGGAATCGGCGTGAATTTTCACCGTCACGGCGTCCGCATGGCCCGCCAGTGCCTCGTCGATGCCATTGTCGACGACCTCATACACCATATGGTGCAGGCCCGATCCATCGTCGGTGTCCCCGATATACATGCCGGGGCGTTTGCGAACCGCCTCCAAGCCTTTGAGAACTTTGATGGAATCCGCACCGTATTCGGCGGGGGCGTGCTCGTTTCCGGACATTCGCGCGTTCCTGTTTTTGCTTTCAGATTTTATACGCAGTCCGGGGGGGAATGTCACGCGCACGCGCCCCTTTTATTCTTGGATTCAAGCGGCTTTTGCCCCCAGACCGGCGACTTTTTGCAGCCAGCCCTCGACCTTCTTGCCCTTGGCATCCGTGGCAGGCGCAAAGGAGGAGAACCGGGTCGGCTTCACACCGACAAAGCCAAGGATCTGACGGCTGATGATTTTCTTGATCGCATTGCTGTAAATCAGCCTCAGCAGCAGTGGGGGCGTGTCCGATGTCAGCAGCACCCGGGCGGTCTTGCCGGTCAGCATCGGTGCCGGAACTCCCATCATGTTGGGGTTGCGCGTGTCAAACGTCCGACCCGGAAGTAGCGCGCGATCAAAGACGCCTTTCAGCTTGGCCGGGATGGCGCCCCACCACAGCGGGGTTGCCACCACCACGTGATCGGCCCACTCCAGATCTGCAAGGAAGGCTTCCAGATCCGGCTCCAGCGGCTTGGGGTTCTTATAACCGCCCTGCCCGTAATCCATGTCGAACTGCATAGCAGAGATATCGTGATAGCGCACCGCGTGACCCTTGGCCTTGGCCGAGGCGGCATAGGTATCGCACAGCGATTTCGACAGCGAGGTTTCACCGGGGTGACCATTCAGGACGATGATTTTCTTGGTGGACATCTGACACTTCCTACAACTAAATTGACCTTGGTCAGTTTATTGACTCAATAAATGACCCTGGTCAATATTTAAATTGACCAGGGTCACATTTTCTTGATGAGGACGCAGATGCCGCGACAGCCCCAGAAACGCCGACTAGAAACCCGTGCCAAACTGCTGGAGGTCACAGCCGAGCTTGTTGCGACCGAAGGTTACAGCGGTCTCAAGGTTGAAGACGTTGTAAACCGCGCAGGCGTGGCCAAGGGCACGCTGTTTTCCCACTTCCGAGACAAGGACGGGCTGCTCGCCGTTCTTATCGGGGCCGAGGTGATGCGCCATCTGGACCAGATGGAGGAAAAGGGGGCACCCAACAGCCGCGAGGCCCTGCTGGAACGTATCGCACCCCTGCTGGAGTATGTGGCCGGAGACCGGGTGATCTTTGATCTGCTACTGCGTTATTCGGGATCCACCGGAACTGAAACGGATGAGGTGGTGACCGAAGGCTTTTACCGCCAGATCGCCATCTGGGGCGATTGGATCGCGCAGCTGCAACAGGCCGGACTGGTGCGCGACGATTACCCGGCGCAATTCCTGGCCGAAGGCATTCAGGCCTTTCTCAATCAGGTGATCGCGATCTGGTTCTGCATGTCCAGTCCCAACGAACAGACCCCACTGGACGCGCTGCGCCCATTTCTAGAGGCCTGGTTGGCGCCGCAGGCCTGACCCGGGGCCAACAAGGCGTCAGGAAAAGGGAATGATCAGCCCGACGCAGATCAAGAGGCCGCCGGACACCAGATTGACCTTCTTCAGGGCTGATGGCGACGACAGCAGCGCCCGCAACCGGTGCACCAGCGCCGCCAGAATCAGGTTGCCCATCAGTGGCACAAAAAAAGACAGCGTCACGATCACTGCCACATCCACCTTTGTGACTGCGGACAGATCAAAGAACCCCGGCAGCAGCCCCATGTAGAACAGGATCGCTTTGGGATTGCCCAGAATAACGGCAATCCCGGCCATGAACCCAGCCCAGGTGCCGGGGCGGAGTAAAGCGCTGTTTTCCTGAATACGCGCGCCCGCGTGGCGGATCAGGGTGATCCCCATGAACAGGAACATCAGGCAGGCGACCCAGCGCAGGACGGTCATGATGCCTGCAAATTCGGACACCAGCCAGGACATGCCCGCCACCGCTACCAGCGGCCACAGGATATCGCCGCAAGCCACTCCCAACGCCAGTGGCCAGGCAGCATGAAACCCGCCGGACACCGCCCGCGCAAGCAGCGCCAGCCAGACCGGACCCGGGGTGAGGAACAGAACGAACAGCCCGCCCGCATAAAGCACCAGATCCCAGATCGACAGGGTCATGACCGCACCTCTACCTTTGATCCAGCTTCGCCCTCGGTGATTTCCAGCATCTGGGCGCGACTACCCATTTCTGCAAACAGCTCTGCCTCGGTCCCCGTCATCCAGGCCTGCGCCCCCAGCGCACAGATCTCATCATAAAGCGCGGCGCGGCGGGCCGCGTCCAGATGCGCTGCGACCTCGTCCAACAACACGATCGGCGGCGCCCCTTCGCGCCCCGCAAGCGCACGGGCATTGGCAAGGATCAGCGACACCAGCAGCGCCTTCTGCTCTCCGGTGGAACAATCGCGGGCCGGTACGCCCTTGGCCGCATAGGTCCCGATCAGATCGGTGCGATGGGGGCCGACCAGCGTGCGCCCCGCCGCCAGATCACGGAACCGGCTTTCGGCCAGCGCCTCGCGCAGGTCCTCTGCGCTTGCGGGCATGGTGCCTTCGGTCTGGATCAGCTCCAGTTCAGCCACGGGAAAGGCGGTTTCGGCGGCCGCCTGCGCCTCTTGCAGCAGCGACACCGCCGCAATACGCGCGGCGCTGATGCGGTGGCCGGTCTCGGCCATCTGCGTTTCCAACACCCGGTACCAGGCCGGATCGCGGTTCTGATCTTTCAGCAGGCGGTTGCGTTCGCGCATCGCCTTTTCATAGGCCAGCGTCGCCTCGGCATGCGAAGGGTCAAAGCTGAGCACGATGCGATCCAGAAACCGGCGACGGCCCTCGGCGGCTTCAATCCACAGGCGGTCCATCGCAGGGATCAGCCAGACCACGCGGCAGATCTGCCCCAGTGCGATCTGGTTGGAGGCCTTGTTGTCGATCCTGACCTGCCGGGCGTTGCCGCCTTCGGACCAGGTTTCCACCTCGTAGGACTGTGTGGGGGCCTGCAGAGTCGCCTTCAATTTCCACCCCAGCGCCTCTGGGCGGCGGGTCATTTCCGCAGCGCTGGCGCGGCGCAGGCCGCGGCCCGGGGAAAACAGCGATACCGCCTCAAGGATATTGGTCTTACCCGCCCCATTCGGCCCGAACAGCGCCACGGGCCGCCCATCCAAATGCAGTTCCGCCCGCAAATGCGAGCGGAAGTGAGACATTGTCAACTCTGTCAGGGCAAGCACTTAGGGCGCCCCTTTCCTGATAGTGAGAACCCTAAGCCGGGTCCGTAGCGCCGGATCCGTGCCGTCAGACGCGCATCGGCATGACGACGTAAACCGCGCTTTCGTCATTGCCTTCGCGCATCAGGGTCGGATCGCCGGAAGAGTTGAACAGGAATACCGCGTTTTCCCGGTCCACCTGGCTGGCGATCTCCAACAGATACTTGGCGTTAAAGCCGATTTCCAGGCGCTCGTCGCTGTAGGCAACCGCCAGCTCTTCCTCGGCGGCGCCGCTGTCGGGCGCGTTGACCGACAGGATCAGGCGATCTTCTTCCAGCTGCAGTTTAACCGCACGGGAACGTTCCGAAGAGACGGTGGCGACCCGGTCCACAGCCTTGGCGAATTCGGCTGCATCCACTTCCAGACGGCGGGTGTTCCCCACCGGAATGACCCGGGTGTAATCCGGGAAGGTGCCGTCGATCACCTTGGAAGTCAGGGTGATGTTCGGCGTGGCAAAGCGAACCTTGGTCTCGGAGACGGAGACGGCGATGTCCATCTCGTCATCGTCCAGCAGCTTGCGCAGCTCACCCACGGTTTTACGCGGCACGATCACGCCCGGCATATCCTCGGCGCCCATCGGCAACGGCGCGTCGATCCGCGCCAGACGGTGACCATCGGTCGCCACGCAGCGCAGCGCCTTGCCGCCTTCGGAGCTGTCGGCCACATGCATGTAGACACCGTTCAGGTAGTAGCGCGTCTCTTCGGTCGAAATCGCAAATTTCGACTTGTCGAACAGGCGACGCAGCATGGCCGCGTTGGCGGTGAAATTCGAATGATACTCGGACGAGGCCATCACCGGGAAATCTTCGCGCGGCAGGGTTGCCAGCGAGAAGTTCGACCGGCCTGCCTCGACCGTCAGTCGGCCTGTAGCGGCATCGGCCGTCAACGTCACCAGCGCGCCGTCGGGCAGTTTGCGCACGATCTCATGCAGAGTGGTCGCAGCCACGGTGGTCGCCCCGGCGCGCTCAACCTGCGCGGGGGCCTTGTCGACCACTTCGATGTCCAGATCGGTGGCGCGGAACTGGGCGGTATCGCCCTCGGCTTCGATCAGCACATTGGCGAGGATCGGAATGGTGTTACGCCGCTCTACGACCGATTGTGCCTGGGCCACAGCCTTGAGAAGCGTGCCGCGTTCGATGCTGATCTTCATGTCCCTTGTCCTTTTTGTCTTGCCTCAGGCAGTGGCCGGGATAAGCAAATTAGCGGTTTACCCCTGCCATACAAGGCTTTTTATCGACTTCTCCAAGGGAAAGGAGGCAGCGTCAAGGGGCCTGTGATCGGCAGGGCGCAGAACACCGTCAAACGTTGCCCGCTGGCATACAAATGGCATCCCGGTCCTGCATGGAAAAACGGCCCCGGATTTCCGGGGCCGCATTGTCACGTCTCGGTCGGATCGCGCTTACGCCTCCAGGGAGCGGCGCAGCATTTCGACGTCTTCGGCGATCTGGCCGTCGGTCGTCTTCAGCTCTTCAATCCGTTTGACACCATGCATCACGGTTGTGTGGTCGCGCCCGCCAAAACGGCGGCCGATTTCCGGCAGCGACCGGCTGGTCAGCTGCTTGCACAGATACATCGCCACCTGCCGCGGCCGCGCATAGGAACGCAGGCGCTTGGGGCCGATGATGTCCGACATACGGATGTTGTAGTATTCCGACACCTTGCGCTGGATCTCTTCGACGGTGATTTTACGCTCCGAGGCGCGCAGCACATCGGCCAGACAGTCCTGTGTCAGATCCATGTCGATCTCGCGCCCAACGAGCGAGGCAAAGGCGAAGAGACGGGTCAGAGCGCCTTCGAGAACACGCACGTTGGTCGAGATGCGATGCGCCAGGAATTCGAGCACGCCATCAGCGATTTCAAGGCCCGGATAGGTTTCGCGGTGCTGCTGCACCTTGGTCTGAAGGATGCCGAGACGCAGTTCGTAATCGGTGGGGTGCAGATCCACCACCAGACCACATTGCAGACGCGATTTCACGCGGTCCTCAAGATCCTTGATCTCACCCGGGGCACGGTCCGCCGAAATGATGATCTGCTTGTTCTGGTCCACCAGCGCATTGAAGGTATGGAAGAATTCTTCCTGCGTGGAATCCTTGCCCGCGATGAATTGCACGTCATCCACCATCAGCACGTCGACCGAGCGGAACAGGTGTTTGAAGTCCATCATCTTGCGTTCGCGCAGCGCCTGCACAAAGCGGTACATGAACTGTTCCGCCGACAGATAAAGCACGTTCAGCTGCGGATTCTGTTCTTTCAGCTCCCAGGCGATGGCGTGCATCAGGTGGGTTTTACCCAGGCCAACACCGCCATAGAGCACCAGCGGATTGAAGGTCACCGGACCACCCTCGGCCACGCGGCGCGCAGCGGCATGGGCCAGCTCGTTCGGTTTGCCGACAACAAAGCTGTCAAAGGTAAACCGCGGATCCAGCGGTGCCGCCTGCAAGGCATCCAACCCGTCACGCGACAACGAAGACGACGCAGCCGCATCCTCGGTCCGCGCAGCAGCGCCCGCCTGAACAGTACTCGCCTCGGCCATTTCGGCAAAGGGTTCAGCGGCCCGTTCCGTCTGCCGCACCGGGCGGGCAGGTGAGTTGGCAGCCACCTTAAACGCAAGCCGCTGTACCGATTCACCGGACATGCTGAGCTCGTGCAGAATCAGATCTGCAAAGTTCTGGCTGACATAGTTCCCCATGAAGTTCGTCGGCACATGAAAGACCGCGACGCCTTCATCGACCGAACTGAATTCAAGCGGCTCGATCCAGGTGGTGAAATTGTTTTGACCGACTGTCTTGAGCAATCGTTGTCTGAGCTGTCCCCATTTTTCTTCCGTCATGCTACGCCTCACGCGTCCCCAAAAGCAGCGGCCATTTTCGACCTATCGTTTCATCAAGCCTCCCCGTCCGGAGGCGCGTTCACACACAGGACATTCGGTGCGTGCCGGTCAGACCAGACGCAGTACCCATGTCGGGCGGTACGGATCCTGAAACACACACAAAATCCTTCGACCGCCGCACAACACGCGTTGAGTCGATATGCACCAAAATCGAAACAAGACCATGTGCCAGATCATCTGGCACGGCTCTGGTATCAGACCACTGCGATCTGGCATGACCGCAATATATCTGAGCCCTAGAAGTGATCTTAATGCCCGTTAAGATCACCGCGAGCAGCCTGTCCCCCAGCGAGTGAATCGCTGTATTAGTGGTAGCAATTTGTGGGGGGAAGCGGCAACGAAACTATGATGTTGACTCGTGCTTTGGCCGCAAAGAATCTCTCGCGCCTGCAGCACTGGCTTAAGAAGCGATCAAAAAAGAAAGGCACCGCAAATCGCGATGCCTTCCGTAAAAAACCCACCAATGGCAGATTTCAGATTTCTTAAGATTTAACCCAGCGCTTTGACGCGGGCGGCCAGGCGGGACACTTTCCGCGAGGCGGTGTTCTTGTGGTAGACGCCTTTGGTCACGCCGCGCATCAGTTCGGGCTGGGCTGCGCGCAGAGCTGCGGTTGCTGCCTCTTTGTCGCCGGATGCGATTGCTTCTTCAACTTTACGCAGGAAGGTGCGGATGCGCGAACGACGGGCTTTGTTTACAGCAAAACGCTTTTCGTTCTGACGGGCGCGTTTCTTTGCCTGGGGCGAATTTGCCATGGTGTCTGACCTTTGTATCGAGTTCGTGTTTTTCAATAGACGCAATGCCAGCCGAACCCGGATCCGACCACCGGTGTGATTCTAGCCTAGGCGGGCTGCACGCGCATGTATGGCGGAGGTCTATACAGAGGCTGCCAAACCTTGGCAAGGCCAATAGACACGAGGCCGGTTTTCAAAAAGAAAGGGCAGGCCGCGCCTGCCCTTTCGCATTCATATCGGTACGGGCGGCTTACTTGTCGCGGAATTGCGCTTCGCGCTTTTCAAGGAAGGCCGCCATGCCTTCTTTCTGATCTTCGGTGGCGAACATCGAATGGAAGACGCGGCGCTCGAACAGCATGCCTTCGCTCAGCGGCAGCTCGTAAGAGCGGTTCACGGTTTCCTTGACGGCCATCGCGGTCAGCAGGGATTTCTCGGCGATCTTCTGGGCTGCGCCCATCGCTTCTTCGATCAGCTTCTTGCCGGGTACCACGCGCGACACCAGACCGGCGCGCTCAGCTTCTTCGGCGGTCATGAAACGACCGGTCAGGTTCATATCCATGGATTTGGATTTGCCGACGAAACGCGTCAGACGCTGGGTGCCGCCGATACCGGCGATGACGCCGAGGTTGATTTCGGGTTGACCGAACTTGGCCGAATCTGCCGCGATGATGAAATCGCAGAGCATCGCCAGCTCGCAGCCACCGCCCAGCGCATAGCCTGATACCGCGGCAATGATCGGCTTGCGGACGGCCGTGATGCGATCGTTCACGAAGGCGAAGAGATTGGTCGAGAACACCTCGGTGAAGCTCATCGAAGACATCTCTTTGATATCCGCGCCTGCGGCGAATGCCTTTTCCGAACCGGTCAGAACGATGCAGCGCACCTTGTCGCTGGCGTCCGCCTCTTCCAGGGCGGCGCAGAGTTCAGTCAGCAGCTCTTGATTGAGCGCGTTCAACGCTTCGGGTCGGTTCAGCTTGATGAGGCAAACGTGGTCCTTCACTTCGACGTTGATCGTCTCATAGGCCATGGGTATCGCTTTCGATTGTTCCGTTCAGAAACGAGTCATTATCACGAGACATATCTCGTTCAAGCTATCTTTGGCACTTGCCACAGTAGAAAGACGATCGCCCGGATTGGGTGATTCTCGCAATGGTTCCGCCGCATCCCTCCCGCCGACACGGCTCTCCCTCGCGGCCGTAGACATCAAAGGTATGCTGAAAATATCCAAGTTCTCCATTGGCTTGTCGGAAATCTTTCAGCGAGGAGCCACCGGCGCGAATGGCATCTTCCAACACGGTGCGGATGATCGGCACCAGCGCCGCCACGCGCGGCGCGGCAATCTGCCCTGCCTTTCTTTTGGGCGAGATCCCGGCCCGGAACAGCGTTTCGCAGACGTAGATATTGCCCAGACCGGCGATGATTCCCTGATCCAGAAGGGCCGATTTCACCGGCGTGTTGCGTCCCTTGAAGGCAGCGGTCAGGTGATCTTCGTGGAAATCATTGCCAAGCGGCTCTGGCCCCAGCACCGACAGCAGCTTGTGCTGCTCTGCCGTGAAGGTCTCCAAGAGATCCATCGCCCCAAACCGGCGCGGATCGTTGAAGGTGATGCGCGCGCCATTGTCCATGTCCAGCACTACATGGTCGTGCTTCTGGGCCTGCGGATGTTCATGTACGAAACGCCCCAGCGGATCCCCTGAGACCGTCATGCGGCCCGACATGCCCAGATGCACCAGCAGGGTTTCCCCCGTATCGAGATCGGCCAGGATGTATTTCGACCGGCGTCTCAGTGCATTGACCCGGGCTCCGGTCAACCTCTCCGCCATACGATCGGGGAAGGGCCAGCGCAGATCCGGGCGGTTCACTGCGGCCCGCGTTATCACCGCGCCTTCCATTGCAGGCGCCAAACCTTGGCGCACCGTCTCGACCTCTGGCAATTCTGGCATTACATCGCTCCTGACACTTTAGATGCATGGGCCGCATTGTGCCCGACCGCAAGCGCCCTATAACTGGGACGAACCTAGGAAAACGGCAAGCCGCATGAGCGATACAAACGACACCACCACCCATTTCGGCTTTGAAACCGTTCCCGAGCGGGAAAAGGCGGGCCGCGTGCAGGGCGTCTTCAACTCTGTTGCCTCGAAATACGACGTGATGAACGACGTGATGAGCGTCGGCATCCACCGCATCTGGAAGGATGCGATGATGGACTGGCTGGCGCCGCGCCCCGGTCAGCGTCTTCTGGACGTGGCAGGCGGCACCGGCGACATTTCCTTCCGCTTCCTGAAACGCGCCGGGCACGGCCATTCCACCGTGTTGGATCTGACCCAGCCAATGCTGGAGGAAGGCCGCATGCGCGCAGAAGCCGCTCAGATGGCCGACAGCCTGGATTGGGTCACAGGCGATGCCATGGCGCTGCCGTTCAAGGACAATACCTTTGACGTCTACACGATCTCCTTCGGGATCCGGAACGTCACCCGCCCGCAAAAGGCGCTGGAGGAGGCCTACCGCGTGTTGAAACCCGGTGGCCGCCTGATGGTGCTGGAATTCTCGCAGCTCCCGAATGACGGCATGCAGAAGCTTTATGATCTTTACAGCTTCAACGTCATCCCCCGGATGGGCAAGCTGATTGCCAATGACTACGACAGCTATCAGTATCTGGTCGAATCGATCCGCAAATTCCCCGACCAAGAGACCTTCCTTCAGATGGTAAAGGACGCCGGATTCGCGAATGCAAAATACCGCAACCTGTCCCTGGGCATCGCGGCGCTGCACTCCGGCTGGAAGATCTGATCCATGCGCGGTCCCCACAACATTATCCGCCTGATCCGCACCGGCGCCACGTTGGAGCGTACCGGCGCCATGAACGTGGTACTGGACGCCTTTGAAGCGCCAAAGCCGCTGCGCATCCTGGCGCATACCCTTGGCTGGCCATTCAAATGGCTGGGCTACAAGGGCGATCCACAGATGCCCGCCGCGACCCGCGCTCTGACCGCGCTGGGACCGGCCTACATCAAGTTCGGACAGGTCCTGTCCACCCGTCCCGATGTGGTGGGCGATGATCTGGCCCAGCAGCTTCGCGTCCTACAGGACAAATTGCCCCCCTTCCCGCGCGGAGTTGCGATGGCCGAAGTGGCAAAAGAGCTGGGCCGACCGGTGGATGAGGTCTTTTCCGAGTTCAGCGAGCCGATTGCCGCCGCATCAATCGCGCAGGTGCATCGGGCGCGGCTGGCAGATACCGGAGAATACGTCGCCGTAAAGGTGCTGCGCCCCGGCATTGAACGCGCCTTCCGAAAAGACGTGGACGCCTTCTATTTCGCAGCGCGCATCGTCGACCTTTTCGCCCCTGGCGCCCGGCGCCTGCGCCCTATGGATGTGATCGAACATTTCGACGGCGTGGTACAGGGTGAGCTGGACCTGCGTCTGGAAAGCGCCGCCGCCTCGGAATTTGCCGCCAACACGGGACAGGACGAGGGCTTTACCCTGCCGCCGGTTCAATGGAACCACTCGGCACGCCGGGTGATGACGCTGGGCTGGGCTGACGGTGTGCCGCTGGGTGACAATGACGCCATCGATGCGGCGGGCCACGACAGGCAGGTGCTGGGCGCACGGGTGCTGACCCTGTTCCTGCAACACGCCCTGCGCGATGGCTTCTTCCACGCCGACATGCACCAAGGCAATCTGAAGGTCGCCGCCAATGGCGATATCATCGCCTATGATTTCGGAATCATGGGGCACATCGACGAATACACCCGCCGGGTTTACGCCGAAATCCTGTTTGGCTTCATCAAGCGCGATTACAAACGTGTCGCCGAGGTGCATTTCGAAGCCGGCTATGTCCCCGCCGACCGAGACGTGGATGAATTCGCCCGCGCCCTGCGCGCGGTCGGGGAGCCGATCTTTGGCATGGACGCCAGCCATATCTCCATGGGCCGCCTGCTGAATTATCTGTTCGAGGTGACCGAGCGGTTCGGCATGGAAACCCGGACCGAGCTGATCCTTTTGCAACGCACCATGGTCGTTGTTGAAGGTGTCGCCCGTTCGCTGGATCCTCATATCAACATCTGGGAAGCCGCCCGCCCCGTGGTCGAGGATTACATCAAGAAATCCATCGGCCCGCGCGCGGTGGCGTCGGATCTGCTCAGCACGGCCCGGGTGATGGCCCGCTTTGGCCCGCGCCTGCCCGCGCTGGTGGAACGAGCGCTTGTCGCGCAGGTGCAGGACACAGAGGCGCACCCACGCAGTTCCTGGGGCTGGCTTGCGCCGGCGATTATCGGGGCCGGTGCAGGTGGTCTGTGTGTGGGGCTGTTGGCGCTTGTACTCTGAACACGGTCGGCTCCGGCAAGTCACGCAAAAAGCCGAAACCATTGGGCCGTGAAGATGCCCACAATCCGCAACTGGTCGAAGATCAAAGGGGGGCGTCGACCCAAACCGTCAAGTGTTTTCGCTTTCCGTCCTTGGCCTGAAGCGAAACGGCTCCCACCCCCTCGCTGAACCTAGAACCGCAGCCGACCATAAATGGCGCCGCGCTACCAGATGAGCTGGAGTAGTTGCCTTTGCAACGGAATTCGACCTCCCCCAGCGCATAAATCGGATATGCGGCTTGAGGTCTATTAAGTTCCCTGACAGCAACATTCGCCGGACCAATGTCCAGAACCAGTTGCTTACCGTAGTGAGAAAAAAGCTTCGCTTGCGCTCTTTTTCCGCCACTGCAGGGGATAAAACCATCGTGGACGTCAGCTCCGCGAAAATACGGGATCTCTCCTGAACAAATAACCGTTCTTCTTGAAGTCCGGAATTCAGCTTCAGGCGTTCCTTCGAAACTTGGCGAGAGAACCTTTCCATCACCAGTCGTGACAAGAACGGGTTGAACAGTGTTCTCTTGGTTTCTACCCAACTGCGCTGCAGCCGCTACTGGGTAGACCAAGGGGGCGACCAGAACATTTGACGCAGTCAATCCCGCTGCGCCAGCGGTCTCTTGATCACAACCGACACAGAGAGACGCCGCGAACATCGATAAAGCCCTCAAAACTCTGTTCGAAAGTGCACCTATCAAAACACCGCTCCATCGCGTCCACCGGACTCGGAGACTAGGCGCGCCACATGGTTTTGTAGTTGAGGTAAATCAATATCAGCAGAAACGACCAAAAGCAGCACAGCAGTATTTGCAGGCTGACCGCGGCAAGCAAGAACAAGGTCTCCCGCGCGGATTTGCCCTCCTGTTGGAGGTCTGCCCCCTGAAACCCGGCGCGCGTGGACCTGCCACACGCGCCAGTTATCGCTTATCAGAGACGTTCGATCGCCAGGGCGATGCCCTGACCGCCGCCGATGCACATGGTGATGAGGCCCAGCTTGCCGCCAGTGCGCTCCAGTTCATACAGCGTCTTGATGGTGATCAGCGCGCCGGTGGCGCCAACCGGGTGGCCCAGTGCGATGGCGCCGCCATTCGGGTTCACCTTGGCTGGATCAAGTCCCAGTTCCTTGTTCACAGCCAGCGCCTGCGCGGCAAAGGCTTCGTTGGATTCGATCACGTCGAAATCGCTCGCCTTCAGGCCGGTTTTCTTCAGCAAGTTCTGCACCGCAGGGACCGGGCCGATGCCCATCACCTCGGGGCGCACACCAGCATGGGCGTATCCGACGACCCGCGCCTTGGGCGTGAGACCGGCTTTTTCAGCCGCCTCGGCCCGCGCCAGAACCAGCGCCGCTGCACCATCATTGATGCCCGAGGCGTTGCCCGCGGTCACACGGCCATCCTTCTGGAACACCGGACGCAGACCGGCCAGCGCCTCCATCGAGGTTGCCTTGGGGTGTTCGTCCACCTCAAACGGCACCATGTCGCGCTTGACCTTGACCTCAACCGGCACGATCTGGCTGGCGAAATGCCCCGCCTCGATCGCCGCCGCGGCGCGGGTCTGGCTGGTCATCGCGAATTCATCCATCTGCTCGCGGGTGACGCCGTGTTCATCCGCCACGTTTTCCGCAGTGACTCCCATGTGGCCAGTGCCAAAGGGGCAGCTCAGCGCGCCCAGCATCATGTCCAGCGATTTCACATCGCCCATCTTCTGACCCCAGCGCGCCGACGGCGTGATGAAGGGGCTGCGCGACATGTTCTCGGCGCCGCCGGTCAGGGCGTAATCCGCATCCCCCAGCATCAGCGACTGGATACCCGACACGATGGCCTGCGCACCCGATCCGCACAGACGGTTCACGTTCATCGCCGGGGTGCCGTTGGGAATGCCTGCCTGCATTGCTGCGACACGGGACAGGTACATATCGCGCGGTTCAGTGTTGATCACATGGCCAAAGACCACGTGGCCGATCTGTTCCGGGGCCACGCCCGAACGCTCCAGCGCCGCCTTGGAAGCCACGGTGGCCAGGTCGATGGGGGCAGTGTTCGCCAAAGCGCCACCAAAGGTGCCAATGGCGGTCCGGGCGCCGTCCAGGATCACGATATCGGTCATTTTTCTCTCCTCACGAGTCAGTTGCGCGCATTATGCAGATGCAGCATCCGCTGTCTTGTCAAACGTACCGTCATTGACAAATCAAGACGCAAACCGCACGGTTCCGTTATGCCGGAAAACACAGACGATATCCTGACATTACTGCCATCGCGCCTGAAAGAGGCCCGCCGCGCCAAGGGCCTAAGCCTGGAAGCCGTGGCGAACCTGTCGGGCGTCTCGCGTTCCATGGTCAGCCAGATTGAGCGCGGTGAATCCAGCCCCACGATTGCCACCTTATGGAACCTGACGCGCGCCTTGCAGGTGGATTTTGCCGGGCTGCTGGACGCTGCTGACAAGGCGGACCGGATCGAGGTGCTGCGCGACGGTGATGTGCCCACCATCGACAATATGGGGCAAGGCTGCCGGATCCGCATCCTCTCCCCGCCCGAGGACGCAGGCGGGCACGAGGTTTACGATATCCTGCTTGATGCGGGCGGCGCGCTGGACAGCCAGCCGCACGGACGCGGAACGGCCGAGCATCTGACGGTGCTGGAGGGCGACATCACTGTCACATCTGGCAGCGCCCATATGCGCCTGCACGCAGGGGACACCGCGCGCTATGCCGCCGATATACCCCACAACATCACCGCACCAGATAGCGCAGCACGGGTCTTTCTGATCGTCAAGAACGGCTGAGCCCGATCCGGAGCCGATCCTGTTGGCCTGTCGCGCATGCGGCAGGCACGCCCCTGCCCACCCCACGGCGGGCGCTGAGCACATTGATGCCATCCGGTCATTAGATTCCAATACCATCTCAATCCAAAATTCCAGTTTCACGGATATTTTTCCGTCATTAAGAATTTCCCCTATTTGGGAATCAAATCCGTTATGATAGACACACTTCCGACGTAGAAGGAGATTCCCCATGTCCAACGCCTTTTTGACCGATATCGCCAAGACCCTGGACGCGATCGAAGCCGAAGGTCTGACCAAGCGGGAACGAATGATCACCTCCCCACAGGGGGGCGAAATCACGGTGGGCGACCGCGAGGTCATCAACCTCTGCGCCAACAACTATCTGGGACTGGCGGATCACCCCGATCTGATCTCCGCCGCCTGCAATGTCATGGATGACAAGGGGTTCGGTATGGCCTCGGTCCGGTTTATCTGCGGCACCCAGGACATCCACCGCGAGCTGGAGCAGAAGCTGGCAAAGTTCCTGAACAAGGATGACGCCATCCTCTTTGCCGCCTGTTTTGATGCAAATGGCGGGCTGTTCGAACCTCTGCTCGGCCCCGAGGATGCCATCATCTCGGACAGCCTCAACCATGCCTCGATTATCGACGGGGTGCGCCTGTGCAAAGCGAAACGCTATCGCTACCTCAACAGTGACATGAATGATCTGGAGGCCTGGCTGAAACAGGCCCGCGAGGATGGCGCACGCCATATCATGATCGCCACCGATGGCGTCTTCTCGATGGATGGCTACCTGGCCAAACTGCCTGAGATCCGCGCGCTCGCGGACAAATACGACGCCGTGGTGATGGTGGACGATTGCCACGCCACGGGGTTCATGGGGCCGCATGGCGCCGGGACGCCGGATCATTTCGGTGTCGATGTGGACATTCTGACGGGAACTTTGGGCAAAGCACTTGGGGGGGCCATCGGCGGTTATATCGCCGGGCCGCAGCCAGTGATCGACCTGCTGCGGCAGCGGGCGCGGCCCTATCTGTTCTCCAATTCGCTGCCGCCCTCCATCGTTGCTGCCGGGATCGAGGCGCTGAACCTTGTCGAACAGGGCGCGGATCTGCGCACACGCCTGTTCGAGAACACCCGGTTCTGGCGCGCGGGGCTGGAAAGCCTAGGCTTTGATCTATTGCCCGGCGAGCATCCCATTGTCCCGGTGATGCTGGGCGAGGCGCAGCTGGCGCAGGACATGGCGGCGCAGCTTTTTGACGAAGGCGTCTATGTCTCTGGCTTCTTCTTCCCGGTGGTGCCGCGCGGCCAGGCGCGTATCCGCACCCAGATGAACGCGGCCCTGACGCAAGAAGAACTGACCCGCGCCCTTGCCGCCTTTGGCAAGGTGGGCAAATCGCTGGGAGTGATCTCATGACACGGCCTGACAGGATACCGAACACCATGAAGGCCCTGGAAAAATCCAGACCCGAAGAGGGCCTCTGGATGGTCGAGGCCCCGGTGCCCGAGATCGGCGCGGATGATGTGCTGATCAAGATCAACAAGACCGGCATCTGCGGCACCGATCTGCATATCTGGAACTGGGACGACTGGGCGCAACGCACTGTGCCCGTCCCGCTGATCACCGGGCATGAGTTCGCCGGGGAGATCGTCGAGCTTGGCAGCAACGTGACGGATCTGAAGATTGGTCAACGCTGCTCGGGCGAAGGGCATCTGATCGGCCATCACTCGCGCCAGTGGCGGGCTGGCAAGTTCCATCTGGATCCCGAAACCCGCGGCATCGGCGTCAACGAACAGGGTGCCTTTGCCGAGTATCTGCGCCTGCCCGCCTTTAACGTGGTGCCTTTGCCGGATGAAATTCCGGATGACATCGGCGCGATTCTGGACCCTCTGGGCAATGCGGTTCACACCGCGCTCAGCTTTGATCTGGTGGGGGAGGACGTGCTGATCACCGGCGCCGGACCCATCGGCATCATGGCCGCAGCGGTTGCCCGCCACGTTGGTGCGCGCCATGTGGCGATCACCGATGTGAACCCAGCGCGGCTGGCCCTTGCCGAAAAGGTCGCGGATGTCCGTGCCGTGAACGTGGCTCAGGAAGACTTGCAAAACGTCATCGCGGAACTGGGCATGACCCAGGGCTTTGATGTCGGGCTTGAGATGTCAGGAAACCAATCCGCGCTTGATCAGATGATCGAAGCACTGGTGATGGGCGGCAAGATCGCGCTTCTTGGCATTCCGCCCGGAAAATCCCCGGTCGACTGGAGCCGCATCGTCTTCAAGGCGATCACCCTGAAAGGGGTCTACGGGCGCGAGATTTTCGAGACCTGGTACAAGATGATCGCCATGCTGCAGAACGGCCTCGATATCTCGGAAATCATCACAAACCGATTCGGAATAGATTCGTTCAAAGATGGGTTTTCGACCATGAAATCCGGTCAGTGCGGCAAGGTGATTCTAGACTGGACTTGACCAAACGGCGCGGACAGAACAACGCCCAAAATCATGCGCAGCACCCAATAAAACAACAAAAAACCGCCCTATCAAGGGGCGGTTTGCAATCTGGTCAAGCGCGATAAATTGGCGTGACTGGCGCTAAAACATGTCATCCCAGAACCGAGAAGAAAAACAGAATAAAACTCGTAAAGTAGCGTCCAGCCACAGTTCACTATTAGCACAATTCTCTGTGATTTGCGACGAAAAGCGCTGGGATTCTGCGTAAAAAACGCGGTTCTTTTGGTTAGGCGGAGCCTATGCTTTTGCGCCCCTGATCGCTCAGAAGCCAGCAGTCCTTTCCTTCGAAGACGGCAGCACTCAGCGGGCGGCCAAAGCCTGCGCCGCTGTCCAGATTGACACGGTTGCCGCGATGCTCAGCGCTTGGGACATGGGTGTGGCCATGCACCACCAGCCAAGGGTGTGGGCGGGTGTCGTCGAGGAATTCATGCCGGATCCAGATCTTGTCATCCTCGGTCTGCGCCTGCAGCGGCACGCCGGGACGGATGCCCGCATGGACGAACAACAACTCGCCCTGTTCATGGTGGCTGGGCAGGGCCGCCAGAAAATCCCGGTGGCGCTCCGGCAATGCGGCGCGCGCTTCTTCGTGCACCTCGTGGATACGCGCCCGTTCCGGAACATCGACCCCGTAAGAGGCCAGCGTCTGCACCCCGCCGATCTTCTCGTGCAGCCAGTGATAGCCGACCAGCAGTCGGGCATCGTTGCGGGGATAGTCCTCCATGAACATCGCGAACATGCGGTCGTGGTTGCCCATCAGGCAGGTCCAGTTCTTGCCTGCCTCCTGCCCTTCGATCAGCAGGTCCAAGACACCCCGGCAATCCGGCCCGCGATCCACGTAATCGCCAAGAAACACCACCTGAGCATCGGGACCACCATCCGCCGCGATCCGCTCCAGCGCCTCTTCCAGCATCTCGCGCTGTCCGTGAATGTCTCCTATGGCGTAGATCGGCGCGGGCATGGGCATCTCCTTGGCTGCTATAGGGAATAGATGGCCGATGCACCGCCCTACCACAAGGGGCAGCCTGTGGGACGCCGAAGGTTAGCCGCGAATGACGCCCTCTGCCCGGTGGCGCAGCGCGGGAAATATGTGGATCGAAAACCGGAAACCGGTCACAGTTGTCGCCACCTGCCGCAACCGATCCGCCATTCAAGGCGGGCATGGGATGATACGGCAGGCGTTTTTGGTGAGTTCAAGGGGGACGATCAGATGAAAGGTATTTCATCCGCATTTTTCATTGTCGCGGTCAGCGCGGCGCTTGGGGGTATGGTCTGGGGCATCCAGATGGCCGCGACGGGCGATCACGTCCTGTCGCCGGCGCATGGGCATCTCAACCTGATCGGCTGGGTCAGCTTTGCGATCTTCGGCTTTTACTATCATCTGGTGCCAGCCGCGGATCAGGGGCTGCTGCCAAAGCTGCATTTTGCGCTGTCTGCCGCCGGGCTGGGCCTGATCGTGCCGGGCATTGCCATGGCCATTGCCAGTCACAATGAAATGCTGGCCAAGCTCGGCTCGGTGCTGACCCTGGCGGGGATGCTGGTGTTTTTTGTGGTCGTCCTGCGATCGATCCGGAAATAAGCGGCGCGCAGCTCAGCGGAACATGAAAAAGCCGCCCCAAGTGAAGGGGCGGCTTCTCCGATTTCAGGCCATAAGGCAGGTTATTTGACGTCGAATTGCAGCGGCTTGATCTGGTTGAACAGGCCGGTTTCGGCCAGCTTGGCGCGGGCCTCGGCCGGGACCACACCATCGACATACAAGAGCGCGATCGCTTCACCACCAGCCACAGCGCGGCCCAGGGTAAAGTTCGCGATGTTGACGCCGTGATCGCCCATGGTCTTACCCAGAGTACCGATGATGCCCGGCACGTCGTTGTTGGTGGTGTAGAGCATGTGCTCACCCACTTCGGCGTCGATGTTGATGCCCTTGATCTGGATGAAGCGCGGCTTGCCATCCGAGAACACGGTGCCCGCGATGGAGCGTTCACGCGTCGGGGTGGCGACGGTCACCTTCACGTAGCCTTCAAAGGCACCGGACTGTTCCTGATTGGTGGTCGACACCTTGATGCCGCGCTCCTTGGCGATCATCGGGGCGGAGACCATGTTCACATCCGGGTTGATCGACTTCATGATCCCCGCGATCAGCGAGCAGTTCAGCGCCTCAAGGTTCATCTCGGACGCGCAGCCATCATAGAGGATGTTGATCGCCTTGATCGGCTCGTCATCGGTCATCTGGCCGATGAAGGCGCCCAGATGCTCGGACAGCTTGATCCAGGGTCCCATGACCTTGGCTTCTTCCGCCGTGACCGAGGGCATGTTGAGCGCGTTCTCTACGGCGCCGGTCAGCAGGTAGTTGGCCATCTGCTCGGCCACCTGCAGGGCGACGTTTTCCTGGGCTTCGGTGGTGGCGGCGCCCAGGTGCGGGGTGCAAACCACGTTGGGCAGATTGAACAGCACGTTGTCCTTGGCCGGCTCTTCCGAGAAGACGTCGAAGGCCGCACCGGCAACGTGACCGGATTTCAGTGCTTCCGCCAACGCCTCTTCATCGACCAGGCCACCGCGGGCACAGTTGATGATGCGCACGCCCTTCTTGGTCTTGGCGAGGTTTTCAGCCGACAGGATATTCTTGGTCTGATCGGTCAGCGGCACGTGCAGGGTGATGAAATCGGCGCGGGACAGAAGCTCGTCCAGCTCGACCTTTTCGACGCCCATCTTGTCGGCCTTCTCCTGACCGAGGAAGGGGTCATAGGCAACGACTTTCATCTTCAGGCCACGGGCACGGTCACAGACGATGCCGCCGATGTTGCCCGCACCGATGACGCCCAGGGTCTTGCCGGTGAGTTCAACACCCATGAACTTGGATTTTTCCCATTTGCCCGCGTGGGTAGAGGCGGAGGCTTCGGGGATCTGGCGAGCAACGGCGAACATCATCGCGATGGCGTGTTCGGCGGTGGTGATCATGTTGCCAAAGGGCGTGTTCATCACGATCACGCCTTTTTTCGACGCGGCTTCCTTGTCGATGTTGTCGGTGCCGATACCGGCGCGGCCGATCACCTTGAGGTTGGTGGCGTTCTCGAGGATCTTCTCGGTGACCTTGGTGGCCGAGCGGATGGCAAGACCATCGTAGTTGCCGATCACCTCGGCCAGCTTGTCCTTGTCCTTGCCAAGGTCGGGCTGGAAGTCGACCTCGATGCCGCGATCACGGAAGATCTGAACGGCGGCTTCGGAGAGTTTGTCGGAAATGAGTACTTTGGGGGCCATGTCTGGTGGTCCTTTGTGCGGGGGCCTGTGGAAAGGCCGTCAATTTTGAACGAGGGAAGCGTCCGACCCTGGTGGGTGCAAAGCGCCCTCCTTGGGGAGGGTCGGGCGCTGCCCGGCGGTGCCGCCGGGCGAAGTCGCTTGATCAGCCTTGCGCGGCGATCTCGGCCTCAAAGGCCCATTCGAGCCAGGGCAGCATGGCCTCGATATCCGAGGTTTCGACCGTGCCACCGCACCAGATCCGCAGGCCGGCAGGCGCGTCACGATAGGCGCCGATGTCCAGCGCGATGTTTTCCGCTTCCAGACGTTTGGCCACGGCCTTGGCAAAGGCGGCGCCGTCCTTGATGCGGTCATCGGTGAACTTCAGGCAGACCGAGGTGTTCGACAGGGTCGCCGGATCCTTGGCCAGGAAATCGATCCAGTCATGCAGTTCGACGAAATCGGCAACCGCCTTGGTGTTGGCATTGGCGCGGTTCTGCAGCCCTTCAAGACCGCCAACCGAACGCGCCCAGTCCAGCGCGAAGAGGTAGTCTTCGACCGCCAGCATGGAGGGCGTGTTGATGGTCGCACCGGAGAAGATACCGTCGATCAGCTTGCCGCCCTTGGTCAGGCGGAAGATTTTCGGCAGCGGCCATGCGGGCGTGTAGCTTTCCAGGCGCTCAACCGCGCGCGGTGAGAGGATCAGCATGCCGTGGGCCGCTTCGCCGCCCAGCACCTTTTGCCAAGAGAAGGTGGTCACATCCAGCTTGTCCCAGGGCAGGTCCTGCGCAAAGGCGGCCGAGGTGGCATCGCAAAGGGTCAGACCTTCGCGATCCGCCGGGATCCAGTCGCCATTCGGGACGCGAACACCCGAGGTGGTGCCGTTCCAGGTAAAGACGACGTCATTGGCAAAATCGACCGAGGCCAGATCGACGATCTCGCCGTAGTCTGCGGTCTTGGCGACGGCATCCAGTTTCAGCTGCTTGACCACATCGGTGATCCAGCCGGAACCGAAGCTCTCCCAGGCGAGCATCTCGACGCCGCGGGCGCCCAGCAGGCTCCACATGGCCATTTCCATGGCACCGGTGTCCGATGCGGGCACGATGCCGATCTTGTAGTCAGCGGGGATCCCCAGAACTTCGCGGGTGCCTTCGATGGCGGCCTTCAGCTTGTCCTTGCCGACAGCGGCACGGTGCGAGCGGCCCAGAGGCGCATCTGCGAGTTTGGTCAGATCGAATGTGGGGGGTTTGGCACAGGGGCCAGAGGAAAAACGCGGATTGGCCGGCCGCGTAGCCGGTTGCTGGTTAGCCATTGATGCTATCCTTCCAGATAAATGCCCCTCGTTGGGGAGGGGTGTCCCACGGACGGAGCTAAGGCCTGCCGCGCGGCCGCGCAATACGCAAAACGACAGATTGCGGCGATCTGGCGCGCAATTGCGACCCCTCCTGACGCCTTTCGGAAACTTTCCACCCCGGATCGGCACCCGATCTGCCCCGTACAGGCTCTGTCATTGCGGCGAGGTATGGGATGCTGTTGTCTGTCTCCATGGTGTTTCGAATCGGATTTCGCGGATGAGCAAACTGGCGCTGGTGACCTATTCCTTTGCGCTGCTGCTGATGGTGGGCTGGCTGCTGACCGCCGGTCAGGCCGTGCTGTTGCCGATCCTCGTGGCCGTGATCGCCGTCTACATCCTGACCACCGCCGCCGAGGTTCTGGCCGATGTGCCGGGGTTCGGCCGCCTGCCCCGTACTGCGCGGCGGCTGCTGGTGCTGCTGGCCATTCTTGCCGCCTTCATGGTGCTGGCCTCCTTCATTACAGCCAGCGCCACGGCGATCTCTGCCGCCCTGCCGCAATACGCCGCCAATCTCGATAAGCTGCAACACGATTTCCTGACCTATCTCGGCGTCGACGAAGTGCCCAGCTGGGCCAACCTGGGCGAAAGCCTGCTGGACCTGATCGACGCCACCACGCTGATGCCCGCGATGCTTGCCACCATCAGCAACGGCGGCACCCTGATCGTCAGCGCCGCGCTATACGCCGTGTTCATCCTGACGGAACTGGACCGGCTGCCGGAAAAGACCCTGATGGCAATGAACGAGCCGGAAGATGCCGAGCGCACACTGGAGCTGGCCCGCAAGATCAACGACAAGATCGGAGGGTATCTGGCAGCAAAGACGCTGGTGAACGTCATTCTGGGGCTGGTGTCCTATGCGATCCTTCTAATGCTGGGGATTGCCCACCCGGCCTTCTGGGCGATCCTGATCGGGCTGCTCAATTACATTCCCTATATCGGCTCGATCATCGCGGTGTTCTTTCCGGTCACCATCAGCCTGATCCAGTTCGGCTCCTTCGGCCACGCGGCGCTGGCGCTGGTGACGCTGATGACGCCCCAGATGATCATCGGTTACTACGTTGAGCCGAAATACCTTGGGCATTCGGTCAACCTCAGCCCGTTTTCGGTTCTGCTGGCGCTGGCGCTGTGGACCGAGCTTTGGGGCATGACCGGCGCCATTCTTGCGGTACCACTAACCGCGATGGTGATGATCATCCTGGCCGAAATCCCGACCACCCGCTGGTTGGCGGTGCTGATGTCGCAGAACGGCAAGGTCTGACCACTGGCGCGGGCACACATGCGCGATTGGCCGCAGGGGCTGGCCCCGGCGATCCCGCCTCGCTATGACATGCCGCAATTCACCCTGTTCCTGTCTCTCCCCCGCTCCGGAGCCTGCTCATGTATACCGTCACCCTGCTTTGCAATCCTGCGGCGCCCTGCCTTGAGGCGACCCTGGTCGAGTCCCTGCGCAATGCCTGGGGCGGCGGCGAGGCCCAGTGGCTGGCCCCCGACGTGGCCGCCGAGTTTGTGCTGGAGACACTGCCGGATAACCAATGGGACGTCTGGCAGGACCTGCAGAACATGGCTGTCGATCTGGTCATCCAGCCGACCGAGGGACGCCGCAAACGCATGCTGCTGGCGGATATGGATTCCACCATGATCCAGCAGGAATGCATCGACGAGCTGGCAGAGGTCGCTGGCGTCGGGGAACGGGTAAAGGACATCACCGCCCGCGCGATGAACGGCGAGCTTGATTTCGAAGGCGCCCTGACCGAACGGGTCGGCCTGCTGAAAGGCCTGTCCGAAGGCATGATCACCGAGGTTCTGAACACCCGTATCACCCTGATGCCGGGCGGGGCAGAGCTCGTCGCCACGATGAAGGCAAACGGCGCCTATACGGCGCTGGTCTCGGGCGGGTTCACTGCCTTTACCGCGCGGGTCGCGGGCCAGCTCGGCTTTGACGAAAACCGCGCCAATACCTTGCTGACGGCAGAGGGCACGCTGACCGGTGATGTGGCCCGCCCGATCCTGGGACGCGAGGCCAAGGTCAACGCGCTGGAAGAGATCACCGCCCGGCTGGGTCTGACTGAGGCGGAGGTGATCGCCGTCGGGGATGGTGCTAATGATCTTGGCATGCTCAGCCGTGCGGGGGCAGGCGTAGCGCTGCACGCCAAGCCGTCGGTGGCGGCGGAATGTGATATCCGGATCAATCACGGGGATCTCACTGCGCTGCTTTATGTGCAGGGCTATGCCCGCAGCGATTTCCAGGCCTGATAGACGTGCTCGACCTATTGCCCGGCTTTGAGGTCGGGATCGAAACCCTTCTGCTGTTGATGACAGCCGGGTTTCTTGCCGGGTTCATCGATGCCGTCGCCGGGGGCGGCGGACTGATCACGGTTCCCGTGCTGCTGATCGCGGGAGCCAACCCGGTCACCGCATTGGCCACCAACAAGATCCAGGGCCTGTTCGGCGCCGCCACCGCGGCCCTGTCCTATGCCCGCGGCGGCCATGTGGACCTGCGTCGGCAGGGGGGATCAGCGCTGATCGCCTTTGTCGCAGCGATCGCCGGGGCGCTTCTGGTCTCGGTTCTGCCGACAGAGTGGATCCGGATGATCCTGCCACTGCTACTGATCGGAATCGCGGTCTTCTTTGCCACCAAGAAGGGGCTTGGCGATCTCGACCGCGCGCGCCGCCTGTCACCTGCCTTGTTCGCGGGCACCATGGTGCCGCTCTGCGCGGCCTACGATGGGCTGCTGGGACCGGGTGCGGGCAGTTTTTACATGCTCGCCTTCGTGTCGCTGGCGGGCTACGGCATTCTCAAGGCGACGGCCCACACCAAGCTGCTGAACCTGGCTTCGAACGCCGGGGCGCTGGTCGCCTTTGCCTTTGTTGCGACGCCCTGGTGGATGACCGGACTGGCCATGGGTCTTGCGCAGATCGCAGGGGCGCGGCTGGGCGCCGGGCTGGCGCAGAAGATTGGCGCTCGGTTGATCAAACCGCTGCTGGTTCTGACTTCGGTGGCGCTGGCGATGAAACTGATCTTCGACATGCTCTAAAGGCAGAACCCCGGGCCGACGAGAAGGCGCGCCATATAGCGTCCGGGCCTCTCCCGCGCCCGCAGGTGCAACGGCCCTGGGGCCGTCACCCCATGGCGGCCTTGGGCCCAGCGCCGCGCATCGCGCGGCGCTGGGCCCAACGGGAGGGCGGCTTTTCAAAAGCTGACCGACGGGCGGGAGCCCGCCCTAGCGATTCAGAATGCCAGTTCGGCAGCGGGACGGATGGCGCCGCAATCGATATTACGCCGGTTCAGAAGCGGCGCATTCAGATATTTGCGAGTTTCCGGGTGATCCGCCTCCAGAACGCCAAGCCCCACCAGAATGGCCGCAATGGCGCATTCGCTGGCCCGGGTTGCGCCATCGGTGACCTTCAGCGCAACGCCCAGCTGCTGCTCGGGCAGGATGGCGACGAACACCGCCTCTGCCCCGGTCTTGATCGCCACCCGGCCGCCCATGGCGCGCATCAGGTTGGTGCAGGCGCGGGTTTCCCCGGCGACCAGCTCGGGGTGTTTCGCCATCGCCGCCACCAGCTGCGCCGCCCCTTCAGAGGCCCGGTCGGACCGTGTGTGCGCCGAGGCAAACCAGCCCATCGCCCGCGCCAAACCGTGCACGGTGGTGGCAAAATTCGGCGCCGAGCAGCCATCGATACCATATCCGGGGCTCTCCAGTCCGGTGACCTCTTCAAAGGCAGACAGGCAGGCCTGCTGCACCGGGTGATCGATCTCGACATAGTCCGCCCCACCGCCAAGATGCTGGTTCAGGGTCAGGAAGCCCGCGTGTTTGCCCGAGCAGTTGTTGTGCACCTGGCAGGGGCTTTGATCGGTCTTGATCAGCTCATTGCGCGCCGGGATGTCGGCCGGTTCCTGCGGGCCGCAGCGGAAATCACTATCCGCCAGCCCCAGCTGACCGAGCCAGGCATTGACCCGGTCGGTGTGGATATGGGCGCCATTGTGCGAGGCACAGGACAGCGCCAGCTGCTCGGATGTCAGCCCGTATTTTGCGGCGGCGCCGGAGGTCATCAACGGCAGCGCCTGGATCATCTTGGCCGAGCTGCGCGGATAGATCACCGCCTCCGGGTCACCCCAGCTTCGCACGATCTGGCCGCTGGCGTCACAGATGACCGCATGCCCCAGATGCAGGCTTTCCAAAAGGGAGCCACGCCAGATCTCGGCCATAGGTACGGGTTTATTCATGATATCTGCCTCGCTTCTTGGCGAAATCCTGCCAAAACGCACTTTCGCTCGTGGTGATTGTTACGTTAGTGTGCTTCAGTAAGGCAAGCAGGGGAAACGGGCAAAGACGGCGGTCAAAACGCTGCCAGCCCCGGTACGATTTCCCTGAAATTGAGGTTATGACAGTCTTGGAGTCGGGACAAATGGCATCGAAACTCGCCCGCTTGGCCGCGGGCCTGTGTGTGGCCGCATTGGCCACCAGCGCGAACGCACAGCAAGCAAAAACGGATAACCGCGTTGGCGCCAACGTGGATTGGAGCGTTTTTCAAGGCGAAAACCCAACCGAATGCTGGGGCGTTTCCGCCCCCAAGGAAACCGTCAATACGCGTGATGGTCGGGTTGTCGCCGTGCGCCGCAGCGACATTCAGCTGTTCGTGCTCTATCGCCCGGATGACAGTGACAAAGGTCAGGTCAGCTTTACCGGTGGATACCCCTTCGCGCCCGGATCGACCGTCAACATGGTGATCGGGGATTCCGAATTCGAACTCTTCACCGAAGGTGAATGGGCCTGGCCCGCGACCCCAGCGGATGATGCTAAAATCATCACCGCGATGAAACGGGGATCAGACGCGGTGCTGACCGCCCGTTCGGCTCGCGGCACCCAAACCAAGGACCGGTTCTCCTTGCTTGGGTTCACTGCCGCAGTCGAGGATGCGGAAAAGCGCTGCACCCAGTAATTAAGCCGGGCCCTTCGCATAAAAGTACCGTTTTGCCCCGGCCGCGACAGCAGTCGGGGCTTTTGCTATCGCCCCACCCCAAGCCCCTCTGCAGTGCTATCTGGGGAGGAAATCTTTTGATCTTTGGTCAAACTCCTATATAGAGCCGCATCCAGCCCATAAATCCGAGTCGCCCTGCCATGACCGCCAACGCGCCGATCACCCAAGACGTTCTGACCCTGCCCCGCAAACAGCCCGAGGGCGGCAAGATCAACCTTGTGGGTCTCACCCGCGAGCAGATGCGCGCGGCGCTGATCGAGCACGGCACGCCGGAAAAGCAGGCCAAGATGCGGGTCGGGCAGATCTGGCAATGGATCTACCAATGGGGCAAACGCGACTTTGCTGAGATGACCAATCTCGCCAAGGCCTACCGCGCCCAGCTGGCCGAGCATTTCGAAATCGCCATCCCCGAGATGGTCAGCAAGCAGGTGTCGAGCGACGGCACCCGCAAGTATCTGGTGCGCATCGCCGGCGGGCACGAGGTCGAGGTGGTCTATATCCCCGAGGAAGGCCGCGGCACCCTGTGTATCTCCAGCCAGGTGGGATGCACCCTGACCTGTTCCTTCTGCCACACCGGCACCCAGAAACTGGTGCGCAATCTGACAGCGGGTGAAATCGTCGGGCAGGTTATGATGGCGCGCGACGATCTGGAAGAATGGCCCGTACCCGGCGCGCCCAAGGACGAAACCCGTCTTTTGTCGAACATCGTGCTGATGGGCATGGGCGAGCCGCTTTATAATTTCGAGAACGTGCGCGATGCGATGAAGATCGCCATGGACCCCGAGGGGATTTCCCTGTCGCGCCGCCGGATCACCCTGTCGACCTCGGGCGTGGTGCCGGAAATCGCCCGCACCGCCGAGGAAATCGGCTGCCTGCTGGCGGTGTCCTTTCACGCCACCACCGACGAGGTGCGCAACAAGCTGGTGCCGATCAACAAGCGCTGGAACATCGAGGCGCTGCTGAACGCGCTGCGCGATTATCCGCGGCTGACCAATTCCGAACGCATCACCTTTGAATATGTGATGCTGAAAGATGTGAATGACAGCGACGAAGACGCGCATCGTCTGGTAGAGTTGATCAAGGGCATTCCGGCCAAAGTGAACCTGATCCCGTTCAACGAATGGCCCGGCGCGCCCTACAAACGGTCGTCGAACAACCGCATCCACGCCTTTGCCAATATCATCTACCAGGCAGGCTATGCCTCGCCGATCCGCACCCCGCGCGGCGAGGATATTCTGGCTGCCTGCGGTCAGCTGAAATCGGCCACCGAACGCGCCCGCAAGAGCCGCAAGCAGATCGAGGCCGAGACAGGCACATCGTCCTGAGGCTCGTGATAGGCCGACTGAGAAAAGGCAGACCGCAACACCGGTCTGCCGAAACGCGCGAGACGGTATTTCTATAGGTACAGAATGTCGCCTTCGGTCAGGTTGCCGGCAAAGCCCTGCAGCCGGATCTCGAACCAGTCGTAGTAGCTAAGCACAGTATCAGCGCCGTCCTGCTGGAAGGTCAGTTCACCAAAATATTCAGGATCGACCTGCGAAACATCGATTACATCGACGCCGGATGTGAAATCGGTGATGGTATTCGCATCATAGAAATCATCGTCCGTAAAGACGAAGACATCCGCGCCGCCGCCACCGGTCAGGACGTCATCTCCGTCGCCACCGTTCAAAACGTCGCCGCCACCGCCTCCCAGCAAGCGGTCGTTTCCGTTGCCACCCTCAAGGGTGTCCGCGCCCCGCGCACCGGTCAACCGATCGTCACCGCCGCCACCGAAGATCTGGTCACGTCCGCCGCGTCCGTGGAGCACATCGGAATCGTCCTCGCCGCCCGAGTAGTCTTCCTCTCCGATGCCGCCATAAAGCACGTCGCCACCGCCGCCGCCATTCAGCTTGTCATTGCCGAGCCCACCGATCAGCGTGTCCTGTCCTGCGCCGCCGCGCATCACGTCTTTTGCTTCGCGGCCGATGAGCTGGTCGTCTCCCCCGCGCCCCACCAGCACGGTGGCCTGATCGGTGGAGACCATCACATCGTCCTCGCCCGTCGCGCGGATCTTGACCTTGCCCGCGCGATTGAGCCCGACATTCCAATCTTCAAAGGCGCTGGCGTCACCATAGATGTCCTGCAGCGCCTGGGCGTCCATTGTTCCGAGATCCGTGACGCTGTAGCCATCATAGCTGTAGGTCATCACGGTGTTTTCCTGGTTATCCAGGCTCTCTTTCAGGGTCAGATCCCCGTCATGCGGATGCTTCAGCCCCATCGAATGCCCCAACTCGTGCAGCATGGTTTCGTACCCATAACTACCGGGGCTAAGGGCGCTGGTCCCGATCGCAAGGTCTCCCTGACTGGTGTGACCGTCCTGAGATAGCGCGATATCGGCCCAGCCGCCCGCGCTGCCACCGTTAAAACCGAAGACATTGACCATGGCCGGGCCGTCCACCTCGACGAACCGTATCCCGGCTGTGGCCTCAAACTCTTCTGTCACCTGCCGGAAATAACCGCGCTGCACCTCACTGAAGGACCAATAGGAGCTCGCGCCATAGGGATCTGTCGATACCGGCGCCAGATCCTGCGTTTCGACAAAACTGTAGGTGACAACGACCTGCGTGCCCACGGATGTCTGTCCGTTCCAGCGAAAGACGTCATCGTCCAGATAATATAATAGGGCCGAATAATCGGATACCTCAGACATCCCAATCTCCACACACCAATTCCACGCATCAACGTTTCGTCAGGGAATGTGGCTGCCATGCGGCTTGAGATTGGCGGAAACCGCGCAGTTCAGCGCATCTTTAATAAGTTTTTAATAATTTCAGGGATTAAACGGGAATGATTGAGGTCCGAATATCGCCATTTAGCGAAATGGGCTGCCTCATTTTTTCCTATATTCGGGTGCAATTTCGCCATTCGGCTAGAACAGTTTCGATTCTGAAAACAATGCTGTTGAAAAGGGAATCGCAATGCAACAGGAACCCATCGAAACCCGCACTGTTGGCGCCATTGAACCCGGTGTTCGTCAAGGTAGTTGTCGCCTGCATTCGATTTCACGCTGCGCTTTTGGCGGGCCCGGCC
>NZ_PXNU01000140.1:0-1182 GCF_041300735.1 Phaeobacter sp. SYSU ZJ3003
ACAACCGCTCTCCTGCCTGACCACGCTCGAAAGTGACCTCATCAAGAAAACTTTGCAACAGAGCCAGCGGCAGTGAGTTTCTCGAGCAGGATGGTCTCGACCAGAGCCGCATCCTCGAGCACGGAATGCTCTTCCAGAAGGTCCGCCGCGACAGCGCCGCCGCGTGCCTCGTAGTCTTCACGCACGAAAGCCCCGATATCGTCGCTGACCTGCACACCGCGGGATTTGAGGGCCTGACGGACGTTGTAGGCCTGCAGATAGCCACCGTCCTTGGTGAGCGCCTCGAAGACCTCGCGCTGCGCCTCCTGGCTCGGGTGCTCGGCAAAGGCCTTCATTGTGTCGAGTGTGATCACCTTAGCCCTGGCCGCGGCGCGGATGTCCGAGTGGATCAGCCCGTAGCGCAACCGGCCTTTCACGGCGGCGACCGTCGTGCCGAAGGTCTTGGCGATCGTCTCGGGCGTCTGGCCGTCGACCTCCATCATCCGAGCGAAGGCCTCGAACTCGTCAATGGCGTTCATCGGCGCCTGGGTGACGTTCTCGGCGAGCGACAGCGCCGTGGTGACGTCACAGTCCTCCGGCACGAGGCGGCAGTCTACCTTGGTCTTCGCAGTGAACCCCTTGGTGGCCTCGTCCGCGACCAGCTCCTTCAGCGCGGCATGGCGTCGGCCGCCGGCGAGCACAGCGTATTTGCCGTCGAGCTTCTGGACGAGCAGCGGTTGGAGCAGACCCAGAACAGCGATGCTGGCTTTGATATGCGCGATGTTCTCGGGGTCATAGGTTTCCGGAGAGTTGCTGCGCACATTGGCGGGATGCGGGACCAGATCGCCGATGGCGACGGTGAGAGGGGCAAAGCTTGTGGTCATGGGATATCCTTCCAGATGGGTGAGATGCGGCCCGCGCGCTTGCGCGTGACCAATCCCCGGCTTCGGGGATCACCAAGACAAAAGGCCCGCTTTGCCTTTTTGAGGGGCAGCGGGCCTTCATCGTCTCAGATGTCAGGGGGGAGGAGTCGCCTGCCCTTCTACCAGTCGCGCGCCAGCATGATGGTCAGCACGCGCATGGTGGTGGCGGGATTGTCCGGGGTCTCAGCCCCGTAGCGGAAATCCGAATCTGCCTCATAGAAGTTTCCATGCAGGAGGTTGCGCGAACCGGATAGGTTGGGCGCAGATTCACAAAACGGGA
>NZ_PXNU01000141.1:0-1170 GCF_041300735.1 Phaeobacter sp. SYSU ZJ3003
CCCAACTTCGACACTTCGCGATGGATTTGAGCCCGGTTTGGCGATGCGGACTTCAATGAAATAAGGGCTTTCCGTGTGTGGAGGGTCAGATTTTGGCGAGAATCCTGTTGTGGCACGTTATGGCGCATTGAGTCATTGAAGCATTACACATCGTCTCGTAATGTTGCGACATGTACACCAAGATCACGAGATCCGGCGGGCGCCAGTACCTGCAACTGGTCGAGGGCTATCGCAACGAAGAGGGCAAGGTCCGCCATCGGGTCGTCGCCAACCTTGGCCGACTCGAAGATCTGAACCCCGCCAAGCTCGATCCCCTGATCAACGGTTTGAACAGGGCGATCGGGCGGAGCGACAACACGGCGTTTCCCGTCGAGATCGAAAGCTCCAAGGCCTATGGTAACGTCTTCGCCCTGCACGAGCTTTGGAAGGATCTTGGCCTCGACCGCGCCCTTGGTCGTGCCATGCGGTCTGGGCGGCGCAAGATCGAGGCAGATGCCCTCGTGCGGGCCATGGTCTTCAACCGCCTGTGCGATCCCATGAGCAAACTCGGCTGCCTGCGCTGGCTGGACACCGTGGCCATGCCCGAGATGCCCGCCAAAGTCGAGCACCACCACCTCCTGCGCGCCATGGACGCGCTCATGGACAATGTCGATCGCGTGGAGGCCGAGCTGGCCCGCCAGATCCGCCCTTTGGTCGACAGGGATCTGACGGTCGTCTTCTATGACCTGACCACCGTGCGCATCCACGGCGAAGGTGAGGTTGACGACGATATCCGCGCCTACGGCATGAACAAGGAGACCGGTGGCATCGCACGCCAGTTCGTGCTCGGCGTTGTGCAGACCGCCGAGGGGTTGCCGCTCATGCATACTGTGCATCCGGGCAACGTAGCCGAGACCAAGACGCTGCAGGCCATGCTGGCCACCGTCCTGAAGCGCTTCCCCATCGAGCGCGTCATACTGGTGGCCGATCGCGGGCTTCTGAGCCTCGACAACATCGACGCCCTGACATCGCTGGCCGAGCAGGGTGGGCGAACCCTGGAGTTCATCCTGGCCGTCCCCGCGCGCCGCTACAGCGATCTGGTCGAGACCTTCAGGGACATGGCCTTCGACGAGACCGGACTGGCCGAGGATCGCTTTGCCGGTCATCGCCTGATCGTCGCCCATGATCCGC
>NZ_PXNU01000142.1:0-1145 GCF_041300735.1 Phaeobacter sp. SYSU ZJ3003
CTATACCGCGCCTACCCCAAAACCCGAAATTTCTCGTGAGTGACGACCCTGAAGCTATCTGACACTTGGTTTCGGAAGGTTTCCCACTCGTTGGGCAGGGTCTCCCGAAAGAACCTCAGGATCGCATCTGCGAACTGCTTTTGCGTGGGGTAGTGGTGATTGTGGGTGACGCATTGGTGCATGACGGCCCATAATCGCTCGATCGGGTTCAGGTGCGGGCAGTAGGGCGGCAGTTGGATTAGGTGGATGCGGCAGTCGGGCCGAGCGAGGAATTCACGAACGTCTGGGCCCTTGTGGTAAGCAGCGTTGTCCCAGATGACATGGATGAGGCGTTTGTCGGGGTTGCGCGCCTCGATCTTGGCGAGAAGCTGTGCCGCGCTGACCCCGTCCACCGTGGTGGGTTCGACAAAGGGCGCATCGAAGTTCTCAAGGTTGAGCGCGCCATGGATGTTCACGCGCCCGCGCCCGGCGGTGGTTGTCACGGCGAGGTTTGATCCTGCCTTGACCCAGCCAAACGCAGGCTTTGTCTGATACTCGGGATGCACCGCATCGGCGAAGTATACGGCTTCATCGGCACCCAAACCGATCAGCAGTCGCTCATACATGGCAATGAATTCGGCCTGCTTCTCAGCACTTGCGACGCGCGGAAGCCCTTTCGGCTTTCGGTACTCATAGCCCAGCCGTGACAAGAGCTTGATGCAGCCCGAGTGGGAGTAGTCCATGCCATGCTGCGCCGCGATATGCGCCCTGATCTCTACGGTGGATCGACAGAAGCGTTCGTCCAGCCATGCGCAAAGCTCCGTCTCTTGAGCCGCAGTCATGCGGGACTGACCGCCCTTCCAGCCGTCGGTCGAAAGGGCGTCCCAGCCACCCTCCCGGTAGGTCTTGTACCAGCCTCGAACGGTATCATCGTCCAAGTAGAGAAACTCCGCGATGGCCTGACAGGACTTCCCATCATCAAGGAGCAAGATTGCATTGGCGCGCCTTGCAACGCCGTGGTCTTCGCGATGGCTGCGCACGCAAGCAACAAGCTCACGTCGCTCTGAAGGGGTAAGAAAACCGGGACGGATCATGTCGTTAACTGAATCGCCACCTTCTTGCACGTCAACCCTTCAAATCTCGGGTCTTCAGTGACTCCGGGTATA
>NZ_PXNU01000143.1:0-1131 GCF_041300735.1 Phaeobacter sp. SYSU ZJ3003
CTGCAAAACCCGAAATTCTTGGTGGGTTACGATCCTGAAGTTGTCTGACACCTGGCTTCGGAAGGATTTCCACTCGTTCGGGATGGTTTCGCGGAAGAAGCCGAGGATCGCATTGGCGAACTGCTTTTGCGTGGGGTAGTGGCGATTGTGGGTCACGAACTGGTGCATGACGGCCCATAATCGCTCGATCGGGTTCAGATGTGGGCAATAAGGCGGCAATTGGATCAGGTGGATGCGGCAGTCCGGCCGTGCAAGAAACTCGCGAACATCTGGCCCCTTGTGATAGGCGGCGTTGTCCCAAATCACATGGATCAAACGCTTGTCTGGGTTGCGCGCTTCGATCTTGGCGAGAAGCTGCGCAGCACTGACCCCGTCCACGGTGGTGGGCTCGACAAAGGGCGCATCGAAGGTCTCAAGGTTGAGCGCGCCATGGATGTTCACCCGCCCGCGCCCTGAGGTGGTTGTCACGGCAGGGTTTGAGCCCACCTTGACCCAGCCGTAGCTGGGTTTTGTCTGGTATTCGGGGTGCACCGCGTCGGCGAAATACACCGCTTCATCCGCGCCCAGCCCGTTGAGCAGGCGCTCGTACATGTCGATGAACGCGGCCTGTTGTTCGGCGCTGGCAACACGGGGAAGAGCTTTGGGCTTGCGATACTCAAACCCCAGCCGGGCGAGGAGCTTGAGGCAGCCGGAATGCGAGTAGTTCAAGCCGAATTCCTTCAGAATGTGGGCTCTGATCGGGGCTGTGGAGCGGCAAAACTGACCGTCCAGCCATGCGCACAGCTCTGCTTCCTGCGCGGATGTCATTCGGGACTGAGCGCCCTTCCAGCCATCGACGCTGAGCCCATCCCACCCAGCCTCACGATAGGTCTTGTACCAGCTGCGAATGGTGTCGTCGTCGAGGTAGAGAAACTTTGCAATCTGGACGCAGCTTTCCCCGTCATCCATCAACAAAATAGCATTGGCACGGCGCGCAACGCCATGATCCTCGCGCTGACTACGCACGCAAGCCTCAAGCGCGCGCCGTTCTGAAGCAGAAAGAAAACCGGGCCGGATCATGCGCTTACATGAATCGATGCGCATCTGGCCGTCAACCCGCCAAAGTTCGGGTCTTCAGCGACTCCGAGTATA
>NZ_PXNU01000144.1:0-1094 GCF_041300735.1 Phaeobacter sp. SYSU ZJ3003
ATGGCTAAGGAAAAGTTTGAGCGTAATAAACCGCACGTCAACATCGGCACCGTTGGCCACGTTGACCACGGCAAAACCACGCTGACCGCAGCGATCACCAAATACTTCGGTGACTTCAAAGCCTACGACCAGATCGACGGCGCACCGGAAGAAAAAGCCCGCGGCATCACCATCTCGACCGCCCATGTGGAATACGAGACCGAGAACCGCCACTATGCACACGTCGACTGCCCCGGCCACGCTGACTATGTGAAAAACATGATCACCGGTGCGGCGCAGATGGACGGCGCGATCCTGGTTGTGAACGCAGCTGACGGCCCGATGCCCCAGACCCGCGAGCACATCCTGCTGGCGCGTCAGGTTGGCGTTCCGGCGCTGGTCGTGTTCATGAACAAGGTTGACCAGGTCGACGACGAAGAGCTGCTCGAGCTCGTCGAGATGGAAATCCGCGAACTGCTGTCTTCCTACGACTTCCCGGGCGACGATATCCCGATCATCGCAGGTTCCGCTCTGGCGGCGATGGAAGGCCGTGACCCGGAAATCGGCGAAAACAAAATCAAGGAACTGATGGCGGCTGTGGATGAGTACATCCCGACCCCCGAGCGTGCCGTTGACCTGCCGTTCCTGATGCCGATCGAAGACGTGTTCTCGATCTCCGGTCGTGGTACCGTTGTGACCGGCCGTGTTGAGCGTGGCGTGATCAACGTTGGCGACGAAATCGAAATCGTCGGCATCCACGACACCAAGAAAACCACCTGCACCGGTGTTGAGATGTTCCGCAAGCTGCTGGACCGCGGCGAAGCCGGCGACAACATCGGCGCGCTGCTGCGTGGCGTTGACCGTGACGGCGTTGAGCGTGGTCAGGTTCTGTGTAAGCCGGGCTCCGTGACCCCGCACACCAAATTCGAGGCAGAAGCATATATTCTGACCAAAGAAGAAGGTGGCCGTCACACCCCGTTCTTTGCGAACTACCGTCCGCAGTTCTACTTCCGGACCACCGACGTGACCGGCACCGTGACCCTGCCGGAAGGCACCGAGATGGTGATGCCGGGCGACAACCTGAAGTTCGAAGTTGAACTGATCGCCCCGATCGC
>NZ_PXNU01000145.1:0-1058 GCF_041300735.1 Phaeobacter sp. SYSU ZJ3003
TAGAGCGTGTCGCGTTTAATCGGTTTTGTATCCTGCGGCCTTGAAGAAGTTGTAGCATTCCTCGTCGGTGAAGAGGTCGCAGACATGACCGACAGCCTGCCAAAGTTCATGGTAGGTTCGGGCTGCAGCCTTTCGGATCAGGGCCTTGAGCTTTGAGAAGGCCATCTCGATCGGGTTGAGGTCGGGACTGTAGGGCGGCAGGAACAGGAACCACGCGCCGATATCTCGCATGGCCTTGGCTGCGCCGGGGCTCTTATGGCTCGATAAGTTGTCGAGGATGACCACGTCGCCGGGACGCAAGGTCGGCACCAGCTGGGTCTCGATATAGAGGTCGAACAACTCGCCGTTCATTGCGCCATCGATCACCCACGGGGCATCGAGGCGGTCATGGCGCAGGGCACCGATGAAGGTCTGGGTGCGCCAATGCCCGAACGGCGCGTGATCGACCAGGCGTTGCCCGCGCGGGGCCCAGCCGGTGGTCTTGGCCATGTTCGTCTTGAGCGATGTCTCATCGATGAAAGCCAGCCTTTCCAAATGTCTGGCCATGAAGGGCTGGCGTTTGCCGATCCATATGCGGCGCAGATCGGCCACGTCCTGACGCTTCTGCTCAAGGGCTTGCAGGTCTTTTTTTGTGTGACAGCCCGAGCCTGAGCAGCAGCCGACCGACCGACGAGCGATGCACCTTCACCCCGTGTTTCGCGGCCAGTTCCGCGGTCAATTCGTCAATCGTCAGATCGGGTTGCGCCGTGATCCGGCTCTCCACCCAGCCTTTGACGCTGGTTAGTTTACCGCGCCCGGGATTGCCCTGAGGTTTCGGCGCGAGCGAGCCGGTCTCGCGCTTGAGCCGCACCATGTCGTTGACGAACTTGATTGACACGCACAGCCGCCGCGCCGCCTCTGTGTGCGTGTTACCCTGCTCGACAAGCCGCACGGCACGTTCACGCAACTCAACAGGATGCGGTTTGCCCATCTCTGCCCCCCATATCTGCCTGAAAGACATGAAATCATAGGAACAACATCAGGGGAATCCTGAATCTGGTCAGAGGCGACATGCTCTA
>NZ_PXNU01000146.1:0-1013 GCF_041300735.1 Phaeobacter sp. SYSU ZJ3003
ACAGCTTCATTGCGACCCAGGGACCATTCCCGGCTGCCTTGCATCAGAACAACAGGCGCATTCGTCGAATCTAATGTGTTCGCATCGATAGCCAGAGCCCCGTCCAAGTTGCCGATGGAGATTTCGTCACGAGCGTTGCCGAATTGCGTCAGGAACGTATTTTCAAGTTCAATGCTCTCCGCTCCGGCCGGATCCGTTGAGGCTAAAGACCGCCATATAACGACGTATCCGCCGTTCTCATCCGGCGACACGGAAGGCCAGCTAAGGTTCGGAACAACACCCGAGGTTGAATTAGGTAAAAAGCTGTTTACTCTAAAAATATCACTCTTTGAATCGCCTGATGCGGAGAACTCTTGAGCAAAGACTCCAAGACTTCCGCCATTATTGGAGAAATTGACTTGTGAACCTGACAAATTTTCGTCCCAGACAACAATGTACCCACCATCAGATAGGCCTGACGCCCGCACTGCGCCCTGATAAGTGTCTGTGCTGGGGTTGATTTCGTAAGGACTTTCTACCGCACCTCCTGTCGATGAGAATTGCTGCTTGTAAGCTTTTTGATAATCGGCCCAAGTTACAACAAAGCCACCACCGGACAATGGGGAAACGTGCGCGTAATCGTTTATTACCTCATTAGAAACATTTATTTCTGATCCGATTTTATTCCCCAGGGGATCCAACAACTGAACCTTAGTCCCACGATCCGCACCTTCAAAAACTACAGCAAAGTTTCCATTTGCGAGCGTCGTCACCCGAGGAGAGCTTGGGTAGTTAGCACTAAAGGAAAAGCTTGATACTACGTTATATTCATTGTCATATACAGAGCCCTGCACGGTTCCGGCTGTTTCATAATAATTTCCATTCCATACGGAAACAAACCCACCATTATCAAGACCGGACACAGATGGGTTGCCCCCTGCACCTGCATAAATTTCTTGTGATGTTTTGGAACGTCTGAACAACGTCTTCGGCTGCGCCGATGTTGCCGCTTGAGGGCAGTTTGGGGCGGTTGA
>NZ_PXNU01000147.1:0-947 GCF_041300735.1 Phaeobacter sp. SYSU ZJ3003
AGACCGCACGCACCGCGTCCGGCAAAAGCGCAGGCAGGAAGGTTGCGACAACGGAGTAAAGATAGGCCGCCCCGGTACCCACCGCGACAAGGCTGTTCATGTCCGGCGCACCCTTCAGCAGCGCGGGGAACCCTTTGAGATAGAAAATCCGACCCGGCCCGATCAGCACCAGCGTCGTCAGTGCGAACTGCAACAGCCAACTGGTTTGCTGACCGATGGTGGCGTTGATCCAGTGGTGAAAGGCCGGAAACACATGGCCGCCCATCTCGACCACAAAGACCGGCAGCGCGAGGGCAGCGGCATAGGCCATGCGCCGGGCAAGGCTGCGGGCCTCCTCCGCCTTGCGGGCTGTGCGATCCTCACCGCCCGCCGCCTCTGCCACGGTCGCGGGATAGCCGGCGTCCTTGCTGGCCGCGATCAGTTCGGCGGGGGTGACCGCGCCTTCGGCATAGCGCACGGTCGCGGTTTCCGATGCGAGGTTTACATTGACGTCAAGCACGCCCGGCACCGCCTCCAGCGCCTTGTCGACGCGCCCCACGCAAGAGGCACAGGACATCGATTCCACGTTCAGCGTTACCGATGCCACCCGCGCCGGGTAACCAAGCTTGTCGAGCGCCGCAATGGCGTCTGCGATGCGCTCCGGGTTGTCGGCGACCAGTCGTGCGGTTTCAGATGCAAGGTTGACCGAGACGTCATGAATGCCCTCAACCGCAGTCAGGCCGCGGTCCACGCGCCCAACGCAAGAGGCACAGGACATGCCTTCGACGGACAATGTAACAGGGGTTTGTTCGGGCATGACAGCCTCCTCGATTCTGTGTGGCTGCCCCTTACATGGTGGTTCTAGTCACTGGAAGGTCAAGGGCGCGTCAAAATTTTATCGCAGGTCAGATCACGTCTTGACCTTCCCCTAACTGGAAGCCCCATCTCTCGCCCTGCAACCAAACCAG
>NZ_PXNU01000148.1:0-947 GCF_041300735.1 Phaeobacter sp. SYSU ZJ3003
AGACCGCACGCACCGCGTCCGGCAAAAGCGCAGGCAGGAAGGTTGCGACAACGGAGTAAAGATAGGCTGCCCCGGTACCCACCGCGACAAGGCTGTTCATGTCCGGCGCGCCCTTCAGCAGCGCGGGGAAGCCTTTGAGATAGAAGATCCGACCCGGCCCGATCAGCACCAGCGTCGTCAGTGCGAACTGCAACAGCCAGCTGGTCTGCTGACCGATGGTGGCGTTGATCCAGTGGTGAAAGACCGGAAACACATGGCCGCCCATCTCAACCACAAAGACCGGCAGCGCGAGGGCAGCGGCATAAGCCATGCGCCGGGCAAGGCTACGGGCTTCTTCCGCCTTGCGGGCGGTGCGATCCTCACCGCCCGCCGCCTCTGCCACGGTCGCGGGATAGCCGGCGTCCTTGCTGGCCGCGATCAGTTCGGCGGGAGTGACCGCGCCTTCGGCATAGCGCACGGTCGCGGTTTCAGATGCGAGGTTTACATTGACGTCAAGCACGCCCGGCACAGCCTCCAGCGCCTTGTCGACGCGTCCGACGCAAGAGGCACAGGACATCGATTCCACGTTCAGCGTCACCGACGCCACCCGCGCCGGGTAACCAAGCTTGTCGAGCGCCGCGATGGCGTCTGCGATGCGCTCCGGGTTGTCAGCAACAAGTCGTGCGGTTTCAGATGCAAGGTTGACCGAGACGTCATGAATGCCCTCAACCGCCGTTAGGCCGCGGTCCACGCGCCCAACGCAAGAGGCACAGGACATGCCTTCGACGGACAATGTAACAGGGTTTTGTTCGGGCATGACAGCCTCCTCGATTCTGTGTGGCTGTGCCTTACATGGTGGTTCTAGTCACTGGAAGGTCAAGGGCGCGTCAAAATTTTATCACAGGTCAGATCACGTCTTGACCTTCCCCTAACTGGAAGCCCCATCTCTCGCCCTGCAACCAAACCAG
>NZ_PXNU01000149.1:0-936 GCF_041300735.1 Phaeobacter sp. SYSU ZJ3003
AAAGACATGAAATCATAGGAACAACATCAGGGGAATCCTGAATCTGGTCAGAGGCGACATGCTCTAAGCAATGCGGCTGTTCTGATAAGAAGGGTAAAACTTGGCCTCGGGACAGCTTCTTACGAAATACAACTGACCCGTCGTCAAGCGTCCCGTGAAAATGGAAAACGTTTTTTGCAAGATCAATGCCGATGATGGTAGCGTGCTTCATTTGGATGCCTCCAGTTTATGCTTCCGTGATGTCGTTATGACGACACTTGGCACATTGTGATGCCTTCAGGTGGCGGCATCCACACCATCAACTTTCGCGCGTTCCTCTTATGGGAGGGCCAAAGAGCCGATCCCGAAGAGAAGCATGAGCCTGCGAAAGATGGTCGAAGCCGGAGAAGCGGAAAAGTTCGAAAGCGCTTGACCTTTACCTGCCGATAGAGAAGGAAGGCAAATACGCCTTTCGCTGGACGCGGCTGTCGTGCCGGAAGTTTCGCGACAACGAGGTGCGGCTGCAACTGCACGCCCTGGCGTACAACCTGGCCACCTTCTTGCGCTGCATCGAGCTGCCCGAGGCCATGGCCGACTGGTCGTTGACCAGCCTGCAACTGAAGCTGATCAAGATCGGGGCACGTGTGGTCCGTCACGCCCGCGCCATCACCTTCCAGCTGGCCGAGGTCGCTGTCACCGGCACGATGGTACGCGCCATCCTCGCCGCTATCCGCCGATTGCGAGCGCCACCGCTATGCGCATGATCGCGATCCACGCTCAAACTGAACGAAAGCGGCTGGACAGATCTGTCCGCTGCGCTGAAAAACGCCGCCCCTGGGCAAGGAAACAGCGGCTTCGCGGTCTGATCCGTCCAGATCCAGCAGTCTGCATGCGGATTTCAGAATTACCGGACAGCGATTACGCTAAATCCCGGACAGCCGTTTCAGTAATTCCCGG